>CAYIJQ010000022.1:2638-8430 GCA_964363795.1 uncultured Candidatus Saccharibacteria bacterium | reverse complement strand
GGTCCTTGCCGCCTAGGTGTGCATCGCCGTCGGTAGAACGCACTTCAATGACGTCATCCCCGACCTCAAGTACGGAAATGTCGAACGTACCGCCGCCGAAATCGAATACGGCAATCTTTTCGTTCTTCTTTTTGTTGAAACCGTAGGCAAGCGCCGCGGCAGTTGGTTCGTTAATGATGCGCTTCACGTCGAGACCCGCAATTTTACCAGCGTCTTTCGTCGCCTGCCTCTGAGAATCATTAAAGTATGCAGGTACGGTGATGACCGCCTCCGTTATCTTCTCACCCAACTTCGCCTCAGCGTCCGTCTTTAATTTTTGGAGTATCATCGCCGAGATTTCTTCGGGACTCTGCCATCGATCACCTCCGCCAGAGGACATTTTCACCTCGATGCCATGCGCCCCTTTACGTACTTCAAATGGCACTGATTCACGGTCTTTTTGCACCGCAGGCTCATCGAACGAGTGCCCGATGAAGCGTTTTATCTGATACACAGTATTCTTAGGATTCGTAACGGCCTGGCGGCGCGCAAGGAGCCCTACCAGCCGCTCTCCCGTCTTTGAGATGGCAACAACTGAAGGGGTTGTGCGTGCGCCTTCCGCGTTTTCAATTATTTCCGGCTCACCGCCTTTGATGACCGCCATCGCGGAGTTCGTTGTACCAAGGTCTATACCGAGTATTTTTGACATAGTGTAAAGAATAAAAAGTTAGTCGCGGATACTAGTATTAATGCTCGCGGCAGGGGCTGTCAACCCCTTACGATTATTTTTTTGTAATGACCTGCGCGGGGCGCATTATTCTCTCGCCCGAGCGGTATCCTGCGCGCAAAATACGCACGATTTCACCTGATTTTCCAGGAACATCATCCACTTCCTGTACGACCTCGTGGAGCGCGTGGTCGAGCATGTCGCCCACTTTTCCGTACCGCTCGATATCGTGCTTTTGTAAAGCATCAATAAGCTGGTCGCGCACCCTCTCCATTCCATTTCTCCAGCTATTCTCCATGGTGCTCCATCCGCCGGCTGGCGGTTCGCTTTCGGCGGCCATATCGAAACTGTCGAGTGCAGGGATAATGTCGTGGACCAGGGCTTCTCGTAAAAGTTCTGCACTGCGTGCGGCACGAGACTCTGTTTCTTTCCGGGTATTTATTGAATCAGCTTTACATCTCTGCCAGCCGTCGAGATATTCCTGGCGCTCTTTTTTAACCTTCTCAAGTTCATCTTTGAGCTTCTTCAGTTTTGCCTGTGCAGCACCGATATCCCCGAGTTCCTCTTCGGGTTCAAAATGTATCCCGACCTCCGCGTCGGGGTCGATATCCTCTGGTTCGTCGTGCGCATTCATACGCGCACTATAGTAACAAAAGCTAGCGCTTAGACCACTGGGGCGCTCTGCGGGCGGCTTTGAGGCCGAACTTTTTGCGTTCCTTTGCGCGCGGGTCGCGCCTCAAATAACCTCGGACTTTCAGGTCTTTTCTTTGTTCGGGTACCAACTCTGAAATAGCACGCGATATTCCGAGTCGGATTGCATCTGCTTGCGCCTTGTGCCCTCCTCCGGAAACTTTGACGGTGACCGTGTACATTGCGTTCAGCATCGTAAGAGGCGCGTATGCGGTCTTTACCATACCCGGAAGCGGAAAATACTCATCTGCTGACTCCCCGTTGACTATCATCGAAACGTTCTTTGCAGGAGTAATCCGCACGCGTGCCGTTGCCGTCTTCCGTCTCCCCACTGCCTCCGTGTATCTGGCGGTACTCATATAATAATTAGCCTTCCATTTTCAGATTTTTCATGCGAGGCGTGCGGAATGTATTACGCGGCAACATTCGGTAAACGGCGAGGCGCAAAGGCTCATTGTGCCCCTTGCGAGCCGACAAGTCTTGAAGGCGTTCTCGCGTAAGTCCCCCGGGATATCCGGAGTACCGTACGTACGTTTTTCGCACACGCTTTTTTTCGCGGATGTACAGTTTGGAAACATTGGTGATATGCACTTTAATATCGGAACGCTTGTTCGGCGTGTAGTCGACGCTCATTTTCCCCATGAGTGCTTTGGCGGCCTCGGACGCCACTCGTCCAAGTGTCTTTCCTGCAGCGTCAATTCTGTATTCTGTAGCCATACTATTATTTTCCACCTGAGGTGGACCCGCCTCCGGCGGGGATCAACTCTATTCTTGAAGTGTCTGCGGCGCGTTTTCCGGAGCGGCCTAATCGTGTGATCCTCGTATAACCCCCGAGCCGCTTCTCGTAACGAGGTGCCAACGTCTCATGCAGTTTGCGCACAGCATCCGAGGCACCCCCGAGGCGGCTCACAAGAATACGGCGCGACGCGATAGTACCTTGTTTGCTTATTGTTATCAATCGCTCGACGTACGGGCGGAGAGCTTTCGCTTTTGCGGTCGTCGTCGTGATGCCTTCCTCTAGGACGAGAGAACGAGCAAGAGAGCGCAAGAGCGCCACGCGCTTACGTTTTACTCGCCCAAGTTTTCTGTTTTTATCTCCGTGTCGCATAATTTCTTCTATTGTCGCAGGGTCAATCCGAGATTTGAGAGTGCGCGTTTGATGTCCTGAAGGCCTTTCTGTCCCAAACCTTCTATCGAAAGAAGATCGTCTTCGCGTTTACGGACCAATCCTCCAACCGTTCGGATAGACGCGTTGTCGAGAGCAGCCTCCACACGCTGGGGCATACTGAGTTCGGTGATTCGGGTCTTAAGCATTTCAGCGTCAAGCGCGGCGCCCTTTTCCTCGCGTGCGGCACCCTTCGTTGCATCTGCGCGAGTAGCCGGCATGTCAGGAGTTTCTTCTTCCTTAAAGCCGATTATCGCGCGCAGTTGGTGAACCATCGTTTCGATAGAACTTTCCAAAGCTTCTCGAGGTGAGATGGTGCCGTCCGTCTCGATGAAAATACGCAACCTGTTGAAGTCTGTGCGGTCGCCGACGCGCATGTTCTCGACTTCGTAGTTGACGCGGCGGATAGGCGAGAAAATGGCGTCGAGCGCAATAGTGCCGATATCGACGCGTTCCTTTTGGTGCGCTTCTTTCGGAACGTATCCCAATCCCCGTTCCGCACGGAGCTCGAATTCAAGAGTTACCTTGCCCGTTATCTCTGCGATGTGTTGCTCGGGATTAAGTATCTCGACTTGGCCAGGAAGCTTGAGGTCTGCAGCAGAAAGAGCACGAGGGCCCTTGGCGGAAAGCGTTATCGTCTGCGGCTCGTCGGTCAAGATCTTCAACCGTATCCTACGGATATTCAAAAGGATAGTAACGACGTCCTCTTTCACCCCTTCGATGGTAGAAAATTCGTGGGAAACGCCTGGAAATTTCACATGCGTAACAGCAGCTCCCGGTAGAGATGAGAGGATGATGCGGCGTAGAGAGTTCCCCAGCGTATAGCCGTAGCCTGGATACAATCCGTCTATTTCATAGCTTCCGCTCTGCTCAGATTCGGAAACGACGCGAGGCTTTGATGGAAGTGCAATATGGTAGTCGGACATGTAAAAATATAAAGATTAATAAATTTAGAGCTAAAAAATAAAAACGCCCGCCATTATACCTTATCTACTGTAGAACTCAAACACGGTAGAATAGTCAATTAGCGTTTCAGCAAGACTGTATGTAGGCTCTCCCAATATCTCGATCTTCATGAGGGACGGGTCGAACAAAAGCCATTGCGGCGTCACACGGAACATCTCATCGCCTTCGGCTCGTGTGAAAAGCGGGCTCGTGCGGCTTCCCTCTCGTACCGTCAATATATCACCTTTTTTAAGTTTGTAAGAGGGCGTCGTAATCCGTTTGCCATTCACCAGGATGTGTCCGTGAGAGACCATTTGACGCCCCGCTCGGCGCGTCGGGGCAAACCCGGCACGATAGACAATGCTGTCGGCACGCATTTCAAGCAGAGAGTGAAGAGCTTGAGTCGGGTTGGTCTCGGTGTACGCGCGCTTTGCGTAGTTGCTGAGCTCGCGTTCTTTGAGTCCGTAGGTAAACCGGAGACGCTGCTTTTCGAGAAGCTGGCGGCTGTAATCAGAAGCTCCGCCGCGACCGCTTTTGCGTGTTCGTTGTTTACCGCGCGCCTCGGAGAGCGCAAATTTCTGCGTCTGCGTCTGCTCGAAAATAGCGCTTCCTAAACGCTTCGCTATTTTGTACTTTGATTTGATGGGTAACATGTTAGAGATTCTTAGCGAATGATTTCGCTCATAACAATTTCTATACTCTTCGCGGTTTTGGAGGTCGCGGTCCGTTGTGAGGAACGGGCGTGTCGTCGGCAATACGTGTCACCTCGATACCTTTTCCGGCAAATGCACGGAGTGCAGACTCGCGCCCAGCGCCAACACCTCGGATAATGACATTAACTTCTTTCACACCGATAATGTTCGCCTTGTCACCTACGAGTTCGCCCACCTTCGCAGCCGCAAAGGGAGTTCCTTTCTTAGCACCGGCAAAGCCCAAGGCGCCAGAAGATGACCACGCGATAGTGTTCCCCTCCTTGTCAGAAAGAAGTACTTTTGTGTTGTTATACGTGGCGTGGATGTGCAGAGTGCCCGCCAGAATATTCTTTTTCGCGACACGCGCGAGCGCACGGGATTTAAGCCCCTGATCCACTGATCCGCCTGATTTTCGTATGATACGTTTCTTTCCCATACCCGGTTAGTACAATTTCGAATAATTCTTGCCACTGTTCCAATAGCGAACACGTTGCAGGATACTGCTATCAATTATTCTTGTTATATACTGGTGAATATTCATACAAGGCGATTCGAAATTGTCCTACCGGGCATGGTCTATGTCTTTTCAAGTTTGCGTCTGCCTGATGTCATCGTCTTGCGAACGTTGCCGCGCACTGTCCGAGAATTGGTTTTCGTACGCTGACCGCGCACTGGCAATCGCTTCGCGTGCCGCACACCCCGGAACGCTTTAATGTCTTTCAGGCGTCGGATATTGGTGCTTATCTGACGGCGCAACTCACCTTCTACCGTAAATTTTTCTATCATCTCGCGAAGGGTCCCTTCCTCTTTCGCCGAAAGTTCTTTTGCTCGCTTTCCATGGTCAATTCCTAAAGAAGAAAGTACGGAACGTGCGCGAGGCCGCCCTACGCCATAGAGAACAGTGAGGCCGATCTCAAGGCGCTTATTATCAGGTATAGTTATTCCCGCGATACGCATATGAATCGAATCAGCTTCTAGGTGCTAGCTTCTAGTCAATTAAATACTTGCCCCTACTGTGGAGCTTCCAACTTCCGTTTTTCCTAGAAGCTAGAAGCTCGACGCTAGAAGCTAGAAGCTATCCCTGGCGTTGTTTATGCCGAGGATTCGTGCAAACGACCCAGAGGCGCCCGCGACGTCTTACTGAGCGGCAACGCATACAGATCTTTTTGACGGATGCTTTTACTTTCATGTTTTCTAATCTCTACATTCTCTTGATGATGCGCGCTCGACCGCCGTATGGATCGAGTTGGACCGATACGCGATCACCCACTAAAACCTTTATCCGATGCAGGCGCATTTTTCCGGCTAGATACGCGAGAATAATCTCGCCCTTCCCCAGTTTTACGCGGAAGAGAGTATTGGGGAGCGCCTCATCAACAACTCCCTCTGCGATCTCTGGTTCCGACATATCTACCTCCAACAATTCTTATTAGTGTCCTCTGTTAGAGGAGAACTCTGACGTTCGTCGGGTAGTAGAGCATCTCATCGGACGTGCGATATATCCAAACCAATCCCGGATATGTTGGGCCAGGATGTCGAAATAAGCATATCTGCACGCTGAAAAATAGCATTTGCAAGGTGGCACGTCAACCCC
>CAYIJQ010000022.1:0-2538 GCA_964363795.1 uncultured Candidatus Saccharibacteria bacterium | reverse complement strand
TTGATGTGTATATCAGCCGAGTTTTCGGGGAACGAGTTTTTCCAGAACGGTTGGACACGGGCACGTGCCCCCTCAACTCCCGGGAACCCTCCGACTATTGCTTGAAAAGCATCCTCTCCCCGTCCAGCCAGAGCTTCTCCAAGCGCCTGTGTGTCAACATTCCATATGAGCTGAGCCGAGCCGGCAAGCGTGAAATTCAGAGTATTTGAGCCAAGTATTGGAACATCAGCCCCCGCAGAGGTGGCGGTCAAGGTTGGGATGCCCTTAACCATGACAGAGCCCTCTTCCGCATCCGCAGAGATACCGCGCGCTATCGTTCGTGCGAAAGGCTCAGCCGGAAATATAGGCATCTCTACCCGAACTTTCTCATGAATACGTGCGGCACCACCAGCCTCTTCAGTACTCGGAAGAGTGGTGTAAGTGATCAAAGCAAGATCAGGAAGGACAACAGAGATCTCATTCGTTCGGCTGAGTGCGTCAGCGCGGACTTTCTCTGCCAAGCGTCCGCGAATTTCAGCTTTTGCGGATTGAAGGGCAACAGGGTCAATGACAGGGCGCTCTCCTACGAACCCGCCAACCATACCCTCCGAAGAGCGCGCATAGACGTCGGCGTACATCGCCGAGGAGTTTTTCAAACCTGGCAACGTGAAGCGAGCGATAGGGCCGACGTTATATTTTTCACCGGAAGCGTCCGCGAACACCTCTACTGAGAGTTCCCCAGGTTTCGTGCCTTTCTTGCCCGGCACATTGACCTCGGAGAGTATCCGGAAGATAAGCCCGTCAGGCGTTTCAAACCTGGTATTTTTTATCAATTTGACGGGAGTCGACGAGTAATTGTTCACAACAGTAATCTTCCCATGCGCTTTCTCATCAACTCGCTCTGTTCCTGTTGTTGTCACTACTGCCGAATCCTCGAAATCAAGCGTCTCGACAGTATACGTAAGCATTCCGGTAGGGGCACTTCCTCCTGGATATGCACTGAATTGCGATGAGGCGTCGAACACGATTATCTGAGAGCGTGGTGTAACGGTGACCGTCGTCGGCCGCGTCGCGACAAGAAGTAGAATACCGAGGATTGCGACAGAAACTCCCGCGGCTATCCAGATCCACCAACGAGATAGAGTCCGCGGCGGCCGCGTGGGAGATGTAGGCGCTTCGCGCATATCACCCATTGGTGTACGTCGAGATGGACGCGAAGAAACAGTGATATTGCGGATTGACCGAGCATTCTCTCGCGAAGCATCCGATGTCTCAGGCTCACCCATATCAATCGGACCATCGTCCTTTACAGGAATGCGCTGTTCAGCCTGAGGGATAGCTTGAGGTTTCGATGCGGGCTTCGGCACAGGGCCGCCCTGCGGCGGGAGAATGTCTTGAAAGTAATCTTTCGCCATTGTGGTAGAAATTATAGCACCTTCCTTATGAATATTACTGTTCACTGTTGACAAAGGCAGCGGCGGTCATGAGCTCGATGTCAACATTTTTTTGCTGCGGGGATAATTCGACGAGAGAATGCAAGTGTTCTGGGCTCAGAACGTTAACTGAAAATGGTTGAGTCGTAAGAGTAAATTGCGTGAAGTCGATGCGAGAGAAAAAGCTAGTAAACCAGTGCGCCATGTCAGGTTCTATGGCGAGTACCAGTGTGTTTGGAAGCCGCCGAGAAGTTGCGAGGCGCGCCATCGCCTCACCGAAAATGCGTATCAATTCCTGCTCCGTCTTTGCCATACCCGCCTGTATCTCGTCACATGCGGCATCTTCGCAGTGATCGCGCGCGAGCATTCGTATAAGAGACAGCGTTTCTTCGGGTAACTTGTTGCCCGCGACCCGTTTTAAAATGGTCTGTGTCCCTTCCGAGATTAGCGCGTGTTCAAGAGGAGCTCCTTTGTGGACAACGAACATACTTGAGGCTCCTCCCGTCATATTGATGACAAGGTAATCGGTATGCGAACGAGAACGTTCCCGCAAGACGGAAAGAAGTGCTGCAGTCCCTGAACGGATGATGGTTTTCGTCGAAAATACACGGGCGAGCGTTTCTTCAGCCGCATTCTTTATGCTCGGTTCGCATTCCGACACAAGGGCAGAAAGAAACACGCTGTGGGCTTTTCTCCCGACAGGCTCGGCTGTTGGGTATCCGTTAAGTTCTACGCGCACGACGTTCGCCTCAATGAGATTTGAGTGGTTGAACTCTGTTTCACCTCCGAGCGCTTCTTTTGCCAGTTCCGATATCATTTCCTTCCCCACCTTCTCGTCTTTTGGGAATTTTTTCACGGTGCGGATAGTTTTTGAACGCACCCACGGCTCACGGACTATCGCATACGCGCCTTGCACGGGACCAAGAGTCTTCCCTGCTTCCATAACTTTTTGCGCCGCTTCGGAAAGTGCGGCAGTGATCCCGACGACGGTTTGTTCTTTGGAGCGTTCCTCGATAGGAAGTGTTGCGCGGTGAAGCATTTCGATGCGCGCCGGTTTCCCGTTTGCGAGCGAGACGATAGCAACACCTGCGGAGGCACTTCCGATGTCAGCTATTGCGACGCGCTT
>CAYIJQ010000021.1:0-8529 GCA_964363795.1 uncultured Candidatus Saccharibacteria bacterium | reverse complement strand
GATCAGTTTGTTGATGGCGGCGTAGAGATTGACGAGTTGCTGTTCCATGGGCATCGGTGAGCCGTTCTTCTGTTTCAATACTTCCACGATGCGCTGACCTGACGCGATGCGATCTGCCGTCGCTTTGTCGAGGTCTTGTGCGAACTGCATGAAGCTTTCGAGTTCGCGAAATTGTGCCAACTCGAGTTTCAGGGTGCCCGCAACGGATTTCATAGCTTTCGTTTGCGCGGCACTTCCTACGCGCGAGACAGAAATGCCAACATCGATTGCCGGTCGTACGCCCTTGTTGAAAAGGTCTGATACCAGGAAAATCTGACCGTCAGTGATGGAAATGACGTTTGTCGGGATGTACGCGGCAACGTCTCCCTCTTGCGTTTCAATGATGGGAAGTGCGGTCAAACTGCCGCCTCCCTTCGCTTCGGAAAGGCACGCCGCACGTTCAAGCAAACGAGAGTGGAGGTAGAAGATGTCTCCCGGATACGCTTCGCGACCAGGCGGACGTCGAAGGAGTAGCGACAATTGCCGGTATGCAACGGCCTGTTTAGAGAGGTCGTCATAAATCACAAGGGCGTCACGTCCCCTATCCATGAAGTATTCACCGATAGCCGCTCCTGAATACGGTGCTAAGAATTGGAGCGCGGCGGGCGCTGAAGCGGGAGCATTGACGACGATAGTGTAATCAAAAGCACCTGCCTCCTTGAGCTGCTGCACGATTCGTGCCGTTTTCGATTCCTTTTGTCCGATGGCCACATAGATGCAGATAGGCCGCGTTTCTTCCGGCTCATTCTTTTGGTTAATGACGGTGTCTATCGCGATAGTCGTCTTCCCTGTCGCGCGGTCACCGATTAAAAGTTCTCGTTGGCCGCGGCCTATCGGTATCATGGCGTCTATGGCTTTGATACCCGTCGAAAGCGGCACAGATACGGATTTTCGATCAATGACACCATACGCAGCGCGTTCCACAAGCATCATCGTGGGCTTCTTGAACGGACCCTTTCCATCTATCGGCTCTCCGAGTGCATTCACAACACGCCCTAACAATTCGGGACCGGAAGGAACCGAGAGGATGCGTCCCGTCGATTTGACGGTCATGCCTTCCGAAACGCGCCCCGAATCACCGAGGATAGTCGCGCGTACACCATCTTCTTCGAGGTTCAGAAGCAAGCCATAGAGAGGCCCTGATCCGCCGGCCGGCGGATCCATCGAATCCTTAAGAGATTTTCCTTTTGTCTCTTCGAATTCAACAACTTCACCCATCACCGCTTTCGAGAGCCCATCTATCGCAACAACACCATCTCCCACAGAAACCACACGTCCCACGTGCTCCACCTCGGCCTTCGGCTCATAGCGCTCGATCTCTTTGATGATCTTCTCTACAGTAGTGTTGTCCATGGTGATTATGTAGAAGTAGCACGCTTATACAGTTCCAGCAAATGCTTTTTAAAACTCGCGTCGTAGAGAGATTCTCGTCCCTCAAGGCGCCATCCGCCGATGAGCTCATCGTCCGTGCGGACCTCGACATCTTCGAGAGCAATATTCATCGCTTTGAGAATTTCCTTTGCCTCTTTTTTTGCGTGCGTAGGATGCACATCTGAAACACTTAGGGTCAGTGTATTCCGCACTTGTTCACGTTCTGCGATGCGTTTGAATGCGCGCGCGATCCGCGGCAAAAGATTCTCACGGCCTTTTCGTGTGAGAGCTTCTCGCAATTGACGAGCTACTTTCCCCGGCTCCTTTCCACTTGCGATCATCCTCCAGAGTGCCTGTGCGTAATTGTTTTCCATATCATTACATACTACGGACTACGCTCTACTTACTAGTTCTCAATATCTTCTCCGCTGCCAGCATTGCCGCCCGCGCAATATCACGTTCACTCTGCTTCAAGGCCTGCCTCTTCGTTTCCTCGGCTCGCTGTGACGCGTCTAAAAGGACCGCGTCCGCACGTGCTTCTGCGTCGCGTAACAATTCGTTCTCTTTCTCTTCAGCGCGCTCACGTGCTGACGCAATGACTTTTTCGGCCTCTCTCGAGGCGGAGCTCACAATGCCCTTCCCCTCCACTTCTGATGCCGCGAGTTTTTTTTCGGCCTCTTCTGCCGTCTTCACTCCTTCTGCTATTTTTGCCCGGCGCTCGTCAATAATACGAAGCACTGGTTTGTACAAAAAATGCCATAGAATGATAAGCAGGAGTCCGAAATTGAACACCTGCACGAGGAGTAGCTTCCAGTTCACCCCGAAAACCTCGAAGAGTTCAGACATGCGATTCAGGCGAGGTGGAACTACGTGAACTTAATAATGAAGCCAATAACAAGTGCAAATATCGCCAACGCGTCCGTAACGGCGATACCAATGAACATCGTCGTCTGGATTTTGCCCGCCGCCTCCGGATTGCGTCCGATAGCTTCAAGCGCGCTGCCGACCAAAAGGCCAAGTCCGATGCCGGGACCGAGCACTCCGAAACCGACGGCGATTGCCATACCCAGGGTCTTCGCTGCTTCAATATCCATGATGCTTTTTTAAACGAATAATATTAATACCAACGCGCTCATACTACCATGTTTTTTAAAGCCCTCAATGTGCTTCGTGAGGTTCTGTTACAGCTAATTTAATGAAGAAAAGTGTCAAAAGCGCGAAGATTGCCGCTTGGAGAAACCCGATGAAGAGTTCAAACATCATAAGAGGGATTGGTAAAAGATACGGGGCAAAATAGATAGCCACGACGATAATTATCTCGCCCGCAAGAATGTTGCCGAAAAGCCGGAACGAAAGCGAAACGACACGAACTATCTCTCCGATGAGTTCAACAAGCCCGACCGCGAACCCAATGGGGTTCTTGAGAGGATTCACGATGAATTTGCTCCCGTACTTGAGCGCGCCCAGAGTCATGATGCCTGTAATTTCAACAACGAGGAACGAGATGATGGCCAGCGCAAGTGGAACATTTAAGTCGGTATTTACAGATCTGAAAAGTGGCACAAATTCAGAATGTCCTCGTTCAGAGAAGAAAAATCCTAACGAACCGACGACGGGGATGAACTCAAGCCAATTTGAAACGAACACGAAGAGAAAGATGGTGATGAGAAGTGGAAAGAACCGGCGCGCTAGGTCCCGATTTTCTAATATTTCCGCGACATAATCATAGATACCCCCGAATAGCCATTCGAGAAGGGTCTGGAAACGGCCTGGGACCATCTTGAGGCGGCTGCCCACAAGCACTCCTACGGTGACAAGCAGAAGAACGACAAACCAGCTCGTTACGAGCGTATTAGTTATGGTGAGCCCCAAAAAATCACCGATTTTCTCGGCTGAAAGCGCGACATGGATACCTTCCTCCATCGCGGGATTTTAACACTTCAGTGCTTTTTCATCCATTGCCGTACCTCTCGCACAACGCGTCTTTCCGCTCCTCGGAACAGGTGGCCAGTGCGGGGAAGAATGATAATTTTCCCCTTTTGCGTATGCTTTTTAAACCACTCGCCCACTTCCCGCGCCGGTTGATTACTAAACTCTTCCTTTTCTGCCCATAGTACAAGTACCGGTATGCGTACGGACTTCAACGTGCGCGCGTTTTTCGTCGGTTGTGTATAAGAGAAAATTTCTTCGACGCTATCCGGTGTATAAAGACTCAAAAAACGCTGCGCGTCCAGTACTTCGTGCCAGAGACCGGGAGGCAGTAACTGGTGCCTCTTTCCACGTGCGACGAGCGAGCGCGCTACAGCAGCCGTACGTGCGATCTTTTGTTTTCCCTGTAATTTCGTTCCAGCCGCCAGATCTGAAACGGCGCCAAGAAGAATTATTCCCTTTACCCCGCGACCACCTCCGCCAGCCGGCGGATTACGGCTCGCCCAGTAGATAGCTTTTTGACACCCTGTCGAATGTCCCGCAAGATACATATTCTTTACTCCCTGTCTTTTGGCAAAATTGACAGCGCCTTGAATATCATCAACGCAATCAGTAAAAACCTCATGTGCTGCTCCCGCGAGATGTGTCTTCTTTATTTTCTTCTCATTGGCTCGCGCTAGGCGGCTTATCTTGTCGTGTCCACGGTTGTTAAACATGAGAACTGCGGTCTTAGTATCTACAAAATTGGTCGCGAGAGTTTGCATTGAGAACATCGAAGAACCTAGTCCATGTACCCATACGAGTACCTGTTTTGGTCGTTTTGGACCAAACCATAAACCCCGAAGAAGAATTTTCTTCGGGGTTATGATTTCGATTGCGTAACACGCTTTCATAGCGTGAGTATACCCCGTGAGATAGGCGAAGCCGCCATCTCATGGGGTATACCAGGTTCTATTTCCTAACCGCGAGTGTGGCAGAACCAAGCGCCAATTGAAGTTCCATTTGATTGCGTGGCATCTTCTTTACGTCAATGTGGCCGACAACCCGTATCTCGATATTCTTACACACACCAAGTACAACCGCTGGATTCATGCGCTTCACGCCGATGCGCACCGAGTCTTTGTTATCGAACATAATATCTATCTGATTTCGCTTACGAGGATGCATGGAGTCGGCAATGACTCGGTACCCCACCAGGTGATCTACTGCAGAAAGTCCACACGGAGGTTTGGAATTTTTCCCCGAAAGCGTAAATTCAATGACTGTTCCGAATGGCAACTCGTCCGCAAGGTCGACAGAACGCGCAGCGATAACCTCCGGATTGGAGTAGGCGCCGCTCGCCGTGGTTGACGGATCGCTGTCTGTCTGCTCTGGTACGGCGTTATACCCTGTGAGAGCGACAGAATGGACTTCAACCACCTCTTGAACAGGCTCCGCGGAGACGATCTCCGTGGTTATCGAAGCTGTCTCGGCAGAAGTGTTGCTCGACAAAATAAAAAAGGCCATAAAGGCCGTTGTAGCAATGACTGACATGTGATGTAGGAAGAACTCCTCCTACGTGCAACATATTAGCACATCTACAATTCTCTGTCAATACCCTACTTTGGCTCTATAGAGCCATGAAATAGCTTCTAGTTTCTAGAGACTAGCTTCTAGGAGAAGCCTGAACCCTCGTTCTAGAAGCTAGCAGCTAATCCCTAGCAGCTGTTTAGGTCCCTTCTTGCCACGATTCAAGGTATTTCTGCTGTTCAGGAGTCAATTTGTCGATGGAAAGGCCCATTGAAGCCAGTTTTAGGGACGCCACTGTCTCTTCTATTGCCCCAGGGACGTCGTAAACCCCCGGTTCGAGTTTCTCTCCGCCAGTTAGCGGATTAACAAGCCATTCTGCAGCTAGCGCTTGGGTGGAGAAGCTCATATCCATGACGCTCGCCGGATGCCCTTCGGCCGCCGCGAGATTCACAAGACGCCCTTCGGACAAAAGATATATTCTTTTGTCCGCCCTGAGCTTAGTCGAAGGGCTGGGAATTTTGTATTCGTCAACGTGCTCGCGCACGCGCCGTCCGCCAGATGGCGGATCCCCGGCGAGAGCTTGAAGGTCCTTTATATTCACCTCCACATCAAAGTGTCCTGCATTGCATACAAAAGCGCCATTTTTCATGAGTTTGAAATGCTCACCACGAATGACACTCATGTTTCCCGTAACCGTACAAAAAAGGTCGCCCAAAGGTGCCGCTTCGAGCATTGACATAACACGATAACCGTCCATCGCCGCTTCAAGTGCTTTCACCGGATCCACTTCTGTCACAATGATGTTCGCCCCCATTCCGCGCGCGCGGAGCGCCAAGCCCTTCCCGCACCATCCGTATCCTGCGATGACGAACGTTCTTCCAGCAACGAGCATGTCTGTCGCTCGAATGATGGCCTCGAGCGTTGATTGCCCTGTGCCGTATCGATTGTCAAAAAGATTCTTTGTTTTCGCATCATTCACCGCAACAACCGGGATTTTCAACGCGCCATCACGTGCCATGGCACGAAGCCGGATAACACCCGTTGTCGTTTCTTCCGTGCTTCCAAGCATCTTCGGTAAAAGTTCGGGGTGGTCCTTGTGTATGGACGAGACCAGATCCGCGCCGTCATCCATCGTAATGTCGGGACCAGTCGCGATAACCGCTTGAATGTGTTTGAAGAACGAATCTCTGTCCTCTCCTGAAATTGCAAAAACGGGAATGCCGTACTTTTCAACAAGACCCGCCGCCGCCTCATCTTGCGAAGAGAGCGGATTTGAAGCACAGAGAACTACATCCGCACCACCTTCCTTGAGCGTTATCATGAGGTTTGCCGTTTCTACTGTCACGTGAAGACACGCTCCTACCTTCTTGCCTTTAAACGGCCTCTCTTTCCGAAAACGCTCGCGTACTTGGAGCAAAACGGGCATGTCTCGAGCCGCCCATTCAATGAGCTTCGCGCCTTCGCCCCCAAGCTTTGGGTCTTTAATGTCAGATTCCATCGTAAGTGAGTATACCCCATGAGATAAAAAGACTCGACATACAATCCCTCGGCATCCAATCCTCCTAATTGATATCGGGACTTACGAAGTCCCGATATGTTACAAGGTTGAACCTTGTAACAATATATGTTGTTGTTGAAGCATTTAACGATACTGAAGTACATGACTACCGTAAGGGAAACTCTTCACCATAGCCGGCGGTATAACGTTCCGCGAGTTCAGAAAGCGTAAAGCGATGATTCTGCGTGCCGTACTGTTCGACGGCGTACGCAGCAGCTGCACTTCCAATCTGTGCGCATACGCGTGGAGTTTCTCCCATGAGATATCCTGTGATAAATCCGGCGCGATATGCATCTCCTGCTCCCGTCGGATCAATGACATTCGTAACATGAACTGCTTTGACCCTTTCAGTGGCGTCTTTAGTCATAATGCGTGAGCCACTCTCCCCGAGTGTTGCCACCACGAGCGGCGTGCGTGCGCAGAGCTCTTTCTCGCTCCACTCTGTCTTCTGAATAATGAGATCGAGTTCATAGTCGTTCGCAAATAATCCGGCCGCGCCTTCTATCCCTTGTCGCAAGTTCTCTGCAGAAAGCACCGGTATTTGCTGACCCGGGTCATAAAAATATGGCACGCTGTGATCGCGATAATGCGCGGGAAGCGAACGCATGTCGTGAACACACCCAGCGCCAATGATTGCGCACGTGCACCCTTCCGTCTCTGGAAGGGGCTCATACGCGTTTCCGCCCGCTCCCATCGAGAACGCGGCGATCTGATTGTCCGCCTTGTCGGTGATAATGTACGCCGAAGACGTAAGTTTACTCGAGTCGCGACGTATCGTGTCTGTCTCGATGCCGTGCTTTTTCAAGTACTTCCGATATGCCACAAAATCCGACCCCGCTGTCGCGATAATTCTCGGATCGTGCTCGAGGAGCGCAAGGTTGTACGCAATGTTCCCCGCAGTCCCGCCGAAATTTTCCTCAACGCCATCAACCGCGAAGCTCACGTTGATGGTATGCAATTTGTGCGCCAAAAAATGGTCGCGGAAATGCCCCGGAAAATCCATGATGCGGTCGTATGCGAGCGAGCCTGAGATTAAGACGCGGGACATGTGGATTGATTATACACGAAACATGGGTCGCGAAGCGGAAATTGATTTCCACACTAAAGCGTGGTTTAGTGAGCCTCTCTTTTTCTCCAGTCTCCTGTGCGTCCGTGGTGGGTGCATGGGAATTCTGGAGGAAAAGAGTAGTTCCTTTGCAGAATTGTACGTAAACATCTACTCGAGGAATATCTCATGTCGGTGGAACATCCGTCTCTCTCAGGCAGAGTATGCGGAAAGGAAAAAGACTGTTCGTATGGTTTCGTGAACAATCCGGTAGCCATTAACCGTTTTCGTCCACGCGAAAGCCCTCATCTGAGGAGAGGGCGCGCTTTTTTAAACTGACATATAAAAACGTCGTATACTTAGGCTGAGGATAACATTAAGGTGATTATACCTCGATGGGAATTTCCATGCTCCGTACGTTGTCCAGTTTTATACTAGAGAGGTACAGGTTCCCGATCTATTCAGTGATACCATATGGAGATATTAGATAACTTTAAATTATCAGTATCCATGACACACACAAAGATCGTAGAATGGGCGCTTCGTATAGGACTCTTTGGTACGTTCGTTGGACACGGTGCTTTCGCCTTGCAGGGCAAGGCGGGTTGGATCGTCTGGATAGCCGACTTCACTGGTTGGGACACCGCTCTGGCAGCACAGGCACTGATACTCATTGGTATATTAGATATCGCAGTCGGTTTCATCATTCTCGTCAAACCGATACGGGCCGTCCTAATGTGGGCAATCCTCTGGACTTCTTGGACGGCCATCATGCGAATCCTGCCATTCATTGGTGACCCAATTTGGGAGGTCCTTGAGAAACTTATCAATCCTGCTGCCGCAGTCGCACTTTTGTATTTGCATGAGTTGCCATCAGGATTGAACCGCCTCAAACATTGGTTCAAGTGAGTCGCGAGCTCCTCCGACGAAGTTTTGATTTGTGATCTAATTCTAACCTTTGCGCGAACTCACTTTGAGCGCTCCGCGCTCTAGCGCCTCCGCTTCGCAACGGCGGGCTCGGCCCCCGCCCCCCCGACTATGGAAGGAATTAAGACGGGAATTAATCCGGTACTAGAAA
>CAYIJQ010000020.1:0-8621 GCA_964363795.1 uncultured Candidatus Saccharibacteria bacterium | reverse complement strand
ACACCCCGTGAAATCTTGCTGAGGGCAAACGGGAGCGAAGCGTATTTCACTGGGGTGAGAAACATAGGCACAAAGAGCAAAAGAAAACAAGAGTTTATTATGAAGCGGCAGGTTCTTCTTTTTTGGTTTCCGTTTGCTGTCCGGACTCTCGCATGTCTGTTTGTCGGCGCTTCGCGCGACGCGCTTCGCGTTTTGCTCGAGCGACAACGTCAATAACAACGCGGCCGTTGTACTTCCCGCATTCCGGACACGCGCGATGTGAGACCCTGAGTGCACCACAGTTGCATGTTGTGAGATTGGCTGCAATTAGCGCATGGTGGCTACGCCGCTTGGCGGTTTGGGAATGGTTCCGGCGCATTCGAACTACCATATAAATATTGTATTTTATATGTCCGTCACTCGCTCGGAAATGAAAGCAATCTTTCACTTCCCTCGCTTCGCTAGGCCATAGAGAGGAGATTATACGGATTTTCCGTCCGTTAGCAACCCCAAGCAATACGTTACGCGATGGATATCGCACAGTCCGAACATACGAATTGCAGCGCGGTGCGCTTCCGTCCCATACCCTTTGTGGAACTCAAAACCATAATTCGGGAAGTGCCTCGCGAGACCCCGCATACGCATATCGCGCCGCACTTTCGCGATAACCGACGCAAGTGAGATGAGCGGCACAAGGGCGTCGCCATGGATGATGGTTTCCTGCCGGTAGGCCTCTGGCGCGCGAAGTAGACCGTCGAGAAGTACCTTTACTCCAGAGGGTTCAGGTGCGAGCTTCTTGATACTTGCCAATACGGCGCGACGCACCGCGCGCATTATACCGAAAGTGTCTATATATCTGTGTCCCGCGAACCGAACGCAAAATGCCAGTTCCCCGGCCCCCGCACGTTGAACAACCTCTTTGTATATTTCCTCTCTTTTCGAAGGAGCGAGCAGCTTCGAATCTTTCACGTCCGGAAACGCTTTCAAGACATCAAAATGTACGGGGACCCTCACCGCCCCGACCGAAACCGGTCCTGCGAGAGGCCCACGTCCCGCTTCGTCGATGCCGATGAGGTATCGCACATGCTCATACTAACAAATGCCGCGCGGAGTGAGATGAGTTGTGCACTCTCTCCGCGCGGTTGATGCCGAAATCGGCTAGAAGTTCTCGCCATCGGGTTCGGGAAAATCCGACTCGTGTTTCTCCGGGAAAAGGCTCCTTGGTCTCAACCGCTCCCGTTCTTCCGGCGTCAGCGGCCGAATCCCTCTCGGATCCATCTTCGCCTTCAAGAGCGCGACGGTCTGGTCGAGTACGGCGGCATGCCGAGCTCGCGGGCCGTCGCCCCGTGACGGAAACTTCGCTTCGTCTGCCGACGGCTCGTGCCGTGGCCCTTTCGGACTTCCGGATTGCGAACTCATTGAGTCCTCCCTCGTCCGTCGGATTTCGGCTCCGACATTGCCTGTAGAAATACTACCGAATTCCTCTGAAAATGAAAGCAAACTCACGATGATATACTTGCCTGATGGCGCGCGCGGATTTTGTCCATTTGCATACTCATTCCCATTACTCTCTCCTTGAGGCCATACCGAAAATTCCAGAGCTCGTCGCGGCGGCTAAGGCCGACGGACAAAAGGCTCTCGCGCTTACCGACAATGGCAACCTCTACGGGGCCATTGAGTTCTATGAAGCCTGTAAAAAGCAAGGCATCAAGCCCATCATTGGCGTTGATTTCTTCCTCGCCCCCCGCACGCGCCATGATAAAGAACACCAGGTGGACGAGCCGAAAGGACGTTTAGTCCTCCTCGCGAAAAATGAAGCCGGATATCACAATCTGATGCAGCTCGTTTCGAAATCGCACCTGGAGGGCTTCTATCATCGCCCGCGCGTAGACCGTGAGCTCTTGGAGACTCATCGTAACGGACTTGTCGCGATCCTCCCCGCTCACGCGGGCGAACACGCGCACGCGCTTAGGCATGGAGATACTGACCGTGCGATGCAAGCGCTTGAATGGTATCGAAAACTATATGGCGATCCGTCAGCCGGCGGATGTTTCGTAGAAATCACACGTCATCCAGAAATAGATGGCCATGAGGGCCGAATGCAAAAGGTCAAAGACGCTGCGCGGAAAGCGGGCATTCCTCTCCTTGCGGCACATGATGTGTATTACCTAAAAAAAGAAGATTCTCTTGCCTGTGACCTCGTCAACAAAATACGCACTGCGAGTACTCTTCATCGTGACGCGGATACAGAACCTCGAGATTTCTCTTTCATATCCTGCGCGCAAATGCGTGAATTCTTCGCTGATATCCCCGAAGCGCTTGAAAATACGCTCCGCGTTGCAGAAATATGCAACCTGGAATTGAAATTGGGCACGTGGGTCTTTCCAGACTTTCCTCTCCCTCTAGGCGTATCGGCGAGCGATGAACTGCGCTCCCGCGCGGAAGAGGGTTTCGCGACACGAAATATTCCAAAAGATGAGATGGCAAAAACGCGTCTGGAGTATGAACTGTCTATAATCCAAAACAAAGGTTACTCATCCTACTTTCTCGTCGTCGCGGATCTCTTGCGTCACGCGAGAGAGAAAAAGATCCTTACCAACACTCGTGGTAGTGCCGCCGGCTCCCTTGTCTCCTACCTGACAGGCATTACGACGGTCAACCCATTGGAATACAATCTGCCCTTCGAGCGATTCCTTAATCCTGAACGTCCTTCGCCTCCAGATATCGATATGGATCTTGCCGACGACCGGCGCGACGAACTCATTGATTACGTGCGGCAAAAATACGGCGAACAAAAAGTGGCGCAGATCGGCACGTTCGGTACCATGATGGCGCGCGCGGCCGTACGCGATGTCACGCGCGCACTCGGGCAACCCTATAGTTTAGGAGACACTATCGCGAAACTTATACCGTTCGGGAAACAGGGCTTCCCTGTTTCTATCGCAAGTTCTCTAAAGAACGTCCCGGAGCTTGCACAAGCATATAAAAAAGACGCTGATACGCGCGAGGTTATTGACCTTGCGCAGAAAATAGAGGGGAATGCGCGACACGTCGGTGTGCACGCAGCGGGTGTTGTTATCGCTCCCACCGCAGTTACCGATTACTCGCCTGTTCAGTTCGATCCAAAGGGCGGCAAAATAATCACTCAGTACGATATGTATGCGGTCGAAGACGCGGGTCTCCTGAAGTTCGATTTTCTCGGGCTTACGAACCTCTCCGTTCTCGCTGACTCCGTTACGCGCGTAAAGATGCGTTTGGGTATCGAGATAGACCTCGAGCGTCTCCCCCTTGACGACAAAAAGACGTACGAAATGCTCGCACGCGGCGAAACCCTGGGTGTCTTCCAGCTCGCATCCCCCGGCATGACGAACTACTTAATGGAGCTCAAGCCCTCAACCATCCACGACATCAATGCGATGGTGGCGCTCTACCGTCCTGGGCCAATGGCATTCATCCCCGCCTACATCGAACGCAAGAAAGATCCGAAACTAGTCCGCTATCTTGAGCCACGTATGGAAGCGATACTCAAGAATTCGTATGGAGTTATAACATACCAAGACGATGTCCTCGAGATTGCAGTCAAACTAGCTGGGTATAGCTGGCTCGAGGCTGACAAATTCCGCAAGGCGATGGGGAAGAAAATCCCTGCGGAAATGGCGGCGCAGAAAGAAAAATTCAAAGCGGGTTGTCTTGCCAATCACGTACAGCCCGCTGTCGTGCAGAAACTGTGGGAGCAGATAGAAACCTTTGCGGCATACGGCTTCAATAAGTGTTTGACGGCTGACACACGCGTAACTGACGCACATACAGGTGTACCAACACCTCTAAGCGAACTTCTGAAAAGAAAAAGTCCGACCAGTGTGTACGCTCTTACGGATAAATTGATGCTCACTAGAAGCATGGCATTACAGGCCTTCGAGAACGGCGTGAAGCAGATATATAAGCTTACGACACGCTCTGGCCGTACAATCCGCACAACCATTAACCATCCATTCCGGACCTTTGAAGGATGGGTGCCCTTAGAGAAACTTGGGCCAGGCATGCGAATAGCCGCAGCGCGGCATATTCCCGTTCCGTCGCATGTCAATCCACTTCGAACGTATGAGGCCATAACTCTGGGCTACTTGCTTTCTGAGGGCAATCTATGTCACCCTCACGGCGTATATTTCTACTCGACACAGGAAGATGAAATCGAGGATTTCAGTCGCTCTGTGCGAGAATTTCCCAACATCAAAATCAAAATTGACCGGAGCAAATCAGCAGCCAGCGTGTACGTAGGTCAAATTGATCAACGAAACGGTAACTCACTGCGCAACTGGTTACGAACATTAGATCTCATAGGCAAAACTGCAACAGAGAAATTTGTTCCGGCATGCGCTTTTAGTGCAGATAATGTCTCGCTTGCGGTTTTTCTCGCAAAACTCTGGCAGGGAGATGGCTGTGTCAGCATTAAAAATCAGCAAGTATACTATGCCACGAGCTCACATCGTCTCGCCGAAGATGTGCAACATTTGCTTCTGCGTTTCGAGATTTTAAGCACCATACATACTAAGCAGTTCCACTACAGGGGAACATACAAATTGGGCTGGACCGTGAATGTGTGCGGGAAAGAAAATCTATCCAGATTCGCTGCGACAATCGGGCGGCATCTCATTGGTGTAAAGAAACATGCGATGGAAATTGTCTGCCAGAATTCTCAAATCAGGACAAACAACCGCGGACGAGGTACTTCTGATACCGTTCCCATGCAAGTGTTTGCGCTTATACGCGATGAACTGGCGCGCGCAGAACTTTCCCCCACCAGATTCTCACACGCCGCGGGAATTTCCGAACGCCTGGCATATCAGGACGCACGCAAAAGAGGTTATACACGGGCAGTTCTCGGACAAATGGCTGACGCGCTGGATTCTGCGCTCCTTAGAATACATGCGACTTCCGACATTTTCTGGGACGAGATTGTCTCCATTTTGCCGGACGGGTGTGAGATGACATACGATCTTTCCGTTCCAGGTCCAGCCAATTTCGTTGCCAATGGATTTATTGTCCATAACTCGCATGCTGCAAGTTACGGCAACCTCGCCTACAAGACAGCGTACATGAAGGCGAATTATCCTGTAGATTACATGGCGGCATTGCTCACGGCAGATGCGGGCGACGTTGAGAAGATTAGTGAGACCATCATCGAATGTAAGCGCATGAAAATAGCGATCCTGCCGCCTTCCGCGAACGAAAGTAAGGGAACATTCACCGTGGCAGACGACCCTTCGAATCCCTCGGGGCAAGAAAAAGCCATCCGTTTTGGTATGTATTCCATCAAAAATTTCGGCACGGGAGTCGCCGATTCCATCATCGCGGCTCACGAGAAGAAACCGTTCGCTGATGTCGCCGATTTTCTATCACGCATTCCCGACCGTAACCTCAACAAAAAATCCCTCGAATCTCTCATTCAATCTGGTGCACTGGACGAGCTCGGCGAGCGCGGTTCCCTTCTTGGAAATATCGACATGCTCCTCAATTATCATCGCGAGCACCTGAAAGCGCCGTCGGACCAGGGCTCTCTTTTCGGCTCTGCGGCACTCTCGGCAAACCCAATCACCCTAAAACTTCCTAACGTCGAGCCTGCGACAATGGAAAATCGCCTCGCGTGGGAAAAGGAGCTTCTTGGCCTCTATGTCTCCGGACATCCTCTTGATAAACATAAAGATAAGCTCACACGCCAGAGGACAAATATAAAGAACGGAAAAGAAAAATTTCCGCGCGGTGTGGAAACCGTCATTGCGGGCTTCATCGAAACTGCGAAAACAATCCTCACCAAGAATGGAGAGAAAATGGTGTTCGCGCGCCTCGCTGATTATTCTGGCTCCTGTGAGATCGTCGCGTTCCCCCGCATCCTCAAAGAGAACGATACCCTCTTTTCACCTGGAGCTTGTGTTTTGGTTAAAGGAAAATTCTCAGACCGGAATGGCGAAGCGAGTTTTGTCGTAGAGCGCGCAAAAGCATTGTGAGAAAGCGAAGCTAACGAAATGAGCGAAGCCCCTTCACATATTGCGTATGTGTTGGGGCGCTGTAATATTGCGAAATGGCAAACGAACCCGAATCGCCTCAAAGCAATGATCATAAACGTCTCGGCCGTGAGCTCGACCTTTTCACGTTCTCCGATACTGTCGGCAAGGGACTTCCCCTCTTCACCGAGAAAGGCGCCTCTATCCGGCGCGAATTGGAACGATTCATCGTCGACGAAGAGATACGGCGCGGATACTCCCACGTAAAAACACCAGACATCGCAAAGCTTGAGCTCTACAGAAAAAGCGGCCACTATCCGCACTTCAAAGATTCGATGTATGCGCCCATCGTGATAGATGACGAAGAATTCATGCTCCGCCCGATGACGTGCCCGCATCATTTCGAACTTTTTCTCTCGCGGCCGCATAGCTACAGAGAGCTCCCGATGCGTATCGCGGAACTCGCCCAGCTGTATCGTTACGAACAATCGGGTGAGCTGATGGGACTTCAGCGCGTGCGAACGTTCTGCCTTGCCGATGCGCACATTGTATGCGCATCCGAAGAACAGGCTGTAGAAGAAGCGGGGGCGGCGCTCGACCTCATTGAATATGTAGCGGGTGTTTTGGGGCTCAAATTGGGACAGGATTACCGATACCGTCTCTCGCTTGGCGATCGCATGAATACCGAAAAGTACTACAAAAACGACACCGCATGGGAGAAAGGTGAGGACTTACTGCGGAAACACTTAAAGTCCCGCGGTTGTGATTTCGAAGAGGCAAAAGACGAGGCGGCGTTCTACGGCCCGAAAATAGACATTCAGATGAAAAATGTGAACGGCAAGGAAGACACCGCGTTCACCGTCCAATATGACTTCTGTATGCCCGACAGGTTCGACCTTTCCTATGTCGCTCCGGACGGCTCGAAAAAGCGCGTCTTCGTGGTTCACCGCTCCTCTATAGGTGCGATCGAGCGCATCATGGCATTTCTCATTGAAAAGTACGCTGGAGCATTCCCTCTCTGGCTCTCGCCAGTACAAGCAAAGATACTTCCCATTTCTGAAAAGCACCTCGAGTATGCAAATGAAATATTCAAAGCACTGCGAGATGAAGGCGTCCGTGTTGAATTAGATGCTTCTAACGAAACCCTGGGCAAGAAGATACGTAATGGAAAGACGGAGAAGGTCCCCTACCTTCTCGTTGTCGGTGACGCCGAGATGGCGGCAAAAACGATATCCGTAGAAAGTCGTGACCTGCCTGCGCAGGCAGGTAAAGGTAATCCGCCAGCCGGCGGAGGCACGCTTTCACTCGCAAATACTATTACTCGACTGAAGGAGGAGATACGCTCACGAAGCTAAAAACGAAAGCCACCCATATGGGTGGCTTTCGTCCTTTGGAGTTTACCCCGTGAAATGTCCGCGAGACTATCTCACTGGGGCCCTGGCGGCGACACTCGTAGCGCCGTATTTTTGCTGGTTTGAGTCATTCCTCCGGCAAAAACACGGCGCTGCGAGGTGCCTTCAAGAGTGTAAAGACATGTTTCTAGCTTCTCGTGATGACTATTCGCGGCGCTTTTCCATTTTCAGCGCGTGCGAACACCATTGAATCTTTCGGCTTCCAGCCTGCGCTCCTCTCAAGGATGGCGCCAGCAGAAGCAACTGTAGCTGCGACTGACTGCGCAAAGAGCATTGGAGCTTCCATCACAGGTGCGGGTACGCGAGCCTTTATACCCGCCAGCATAGGCATGTAGTAGACCGCGAGGTAAAGAGATGCAGCGAGGAACGCGAGAATGGAGAACCAGTAGGTAATAGTGCCTACGGTACCAAGGTCAAGACCGGTGTACGGGATTTGTGTGAGCGTCACGATCGGAGGCTGATACACAGGCGGAGGCGGAACATAATTCTGTTGCGTCTGACATGTCGCAGAGCCGTTCTGGCCGTAGATGGTCATCGTGTACATGACGTATCCATCCGTATACACCGTACGCGAACCGGACGTTGAGACCGCACCAACGTTCGGCGTAATGAACGCCGACGTCGCATTGTTCGAGCCCCACGTGAGTGTCGCTTGCTGATTATAGTTGTAATTGTATGAGCCGCCGTAGTTGTAGTTGTTGTAACTCGAGAGCGTTATCCAGCACGAAGGCGGGTTGTTGTACACGGTATTCGTGTACACAGTCGTTTGGCACTGTGCACTTTGGCCCTGTGAACCGTAGACAGTAAGTATGTAGGTCGTTGTGTTGTATGGGTATACCGTCTGGTTACCGTTCGTGTTTACCGAACCAACATTCGTGAGGCTCGCAGATGTCGCATTGTTAGACGACCACGTAAGGTACGAGGGGCCGCCTTGCTGGACATTGTTCGGATTTGCATTGATGCTGCAGCTCAAGTTTTGCTGTTGCTGAGAAGTGACTGTCGTTTGGCAGTTCGCAGAGCCTCCGGGGCCAGTCACGGTCAGCGTGTATGTCTTTGAATTGTAGATGTTAGATGCAGTCTGTGAGCCGTTCGTTGCGACAGAACCAAAATCAGTCAATGTTGCGGACGTTGCGTTGGTCGAGCTCCACGTGAGCGTGGATGAGCCGCCGTACTGCACATTCGACGGATTTGCATTGATCGTACAGCTCGGTGTCTGTTGCTGTTGGAC
>CAYIJQ010000019.1:5123-8627 GCA_964363795.1 uncultured Candidatus Saccharibacteria bacterium | reverse complement strand
GTTCCGAATTCGCTCCCTGATTCAACGCGACTCACATTTTGCTTGTGTGATTGCAGATTTTTCACTCTGCCAACGCCTATCGCAGCATTCCGCCGGAGTACGCGGACTGACGTCCCTCGCGCAATGTACCCTTCGGTTACTTTTCCTCCGACAACATGCTCGTCTTTCCTGCTCGAGAATTGCTTCAAAACCTTTGCGCGCCCCGTGATCTCTTCGACAGTGCGTTTCGGGCGCTCGGTGCGGAGCAATTCTTCAAGGTGCTCAGTAAGTTTATAAATGATATCGAACATGTATATACGAACGCTATGCTGGCGAGCGTACTCCTCGGCGACATTATCGGCGCTCACATTGAAACCGATGACGGCGGCGGGCGTCGCCCCTGTGAGCGCCGCTTTTACGTCATTCTCGGAAATATTTCCGATGCCCGACAGCACGATGCGTACAGAAGAATGCTCATCTCCCAGACGCACGATCTCGTGGGCAACCGCTTCGAGCGAGCCCGAGGTGTCAGCACGAACAACGATAGGCATCGCAAAGTGTTCCGACTCCTCTTCGCCTCCTACTGTGGGCGTCGAACCTTGCTTTACGCGCGGCGGCAGGGCCGCGCGCGCGCTTTCAGCATCACGCTTGCTTTTGTATGCAAGAAAAGGTTCTCCGACATTCGGAAGCTCGTCAAAGCCGATGATCTGGACGGGGGAAGACAAACTCGCCTCTCGAATATTTTTCCCCAGATGATCAAGCATGATGCGTACGGGTGCGATAGCTCGTCCAACAACGACACTCATGCCTTGGGAGAGCGTTCCATTGGTAATAATGAGCGTTGCTGCAATACCGCGCTTTTGGTCGCGATGAGCTTCTATTACATAGCCTTCCGCGGGAAGGCCGGGATCGGCCTTGAATTCGCGCATTTCCGCAACGAGGAGAACAAGGTCAAGAAGCTCATCGACACCCTGTCCAGTCTTTGCCGAAATGGCTGTCCACGGAACGTCACCTCCTAATTTCTCCAGGTAGACCGCATGCTCCATCAGGGATGCTTGCGTACGTTCGACGTTTGCGCCGGACTTGTCTATTTTATTGATAGCGACAATGAACGGTATATCAGCTTCTTTAATGGAGGAAAGAGCTTCAAGTGTTTGCGGTTTTACGCCATCGTCGGCTGCGACGACGAGAATGGCGATATCGGCAGCATGTGCTCCTCGCGCACGAATAGCACCGAACGCGGCATGGCCGGGTGTATCGATGAACGTAATGCGTTTCTTTTTACCGCCCCTTACTTTTTCTACTTCATATGCCGCAACGTGTTGCGTGATACCGCCGACTTCTTTTTCGACCGTGTTCGATTTTCGGATGAAATCGAGGAGCGTTGATTTACCGTGGTCGACGTGCCCTAAGACAACAACAATGGGAGGACGTTCAATTGAACCTTCAGATGTGCGCGACATAAGTGAATCGAGAGGGCCATACGGCGTCGATAGCGAGGAGTATACGATAAAAAGGCAAAAGGTAAAAGGGAGAGGTCAAAAATGTTAAAATCCGGACATGTTGGATTTTCTACGCCGACGCCGGATATACCTCGACAACGCGAGTGCGACGCCAGTTTTATCGGAGGTAGTTCGCGCGATGCACTCGGAGGAGGCATTTGCGAACCCGGGTGCTATTCATGCGGATGGTGTCTCGGCGAAACGCATGCTTGAGGAAGCACGAAAAACCATAGCGGCAGAATTAGGGCGCAAGCCTCGACAGGTCGTTTTTACATCCGGATTGACCGAGAGTAATAATTTGGCGATTCTGGGTTTTGCGCGGAAGCTAGTCCTTGCTGGAACTCCTCTTGAAAGCACTCATTGGATAGTGAGCGCTATCGAACATGATTCGGTTCTCGAGTGTTTTGCAGAGATTGAGAGGTTGGGCGGCGTCGTGTCGCACGCGGACCCTGATGCAAAGGGTATTGTAACGCCGGAAAAGATACAACGCCTTCTCCGGCCCGAAACCGTTTTTGTTTCGGTTGGATGGGCGAATAACGAGATAGGAGTCATTCAGCCCTTGCGTGCCATTGCACACTTGTTGTCTTCGGGAAAAACAGCTGCACGGATAGTTTTTCATAGCGATGCGGGCCAAGGTCCGCTCTATTTATTTCCTCACGTTCACACACTCGGAGTCGACCTTTTCAGCCTCGGCGCAGGAAAACTCTATGGTCCGCGCGGTGTCGGGGCGCTCTATGTGAATGATAAGACACTCATTGCGCCGACAATGCTCGGCGGCTCACAAGAAGGAGGTTTACATGCCGGAACTGAGGAACCTGTTCTTGCCGCGGGGTTTGCACGTGCGTTCGAAACTATTTCAAAAGAAAGAAACGGTGAGGCAATTCGGCTTTCGAGGCTCCGCGATTCACTTGCACGCGAACTCTCGGCACGTATCGAAGGACTTGTCATAAATGGGGACCTAAAACAAGCGCTCCCACATATGCTGAATATCTCGGTACCGAACATATCGAGTGAATATCTCGTACTTGGACTTGATCATGAAGGTATTTCCATTTCTACAAAAAGTGCGTGTCGGGAAGGTGAACAGTTCTCACATGTCGTTGAAGCACTGGGGCAGGCGAAGAACCCCGCTTCATCCAAAATCATGACGAAGGAAGAGCGAGCCAAAAACACCTTGCGTTTTTCTCTTGGAAGAGACACAACAGCGAGTGACATCATACGCACGGTAAAGGTGCTCGAACGTGTTACTCGCCGGACTGCGGTTTTTGCAGAATCTCGTATAAAGTGATATAATGTAGCCGCTATGAACATGGAGGAACTGAACAAATCACAAATAGTTCTCCTGACCCTCCTCGTCTCTTTTGTTACCTCAATTGCGACCGGTATTGTTACCGTTTCTCTCATGGAACAGGCTCCGCCAGTCGTCGCGCAGACAGTGAATCGTGTCATAGAGAGGACGATAGAGACCGTAGCTCCGGCAAGCCAGGCGGCAGCAAGTGCCGTCTCTCGCGAGCGCACTGTCGTCGTCCGAGAAACTGAGCTTATTTCACAAGCAGTCGCGAAAGTCTCTCCGAGTATCGTGCGCTTATATACAAGCTCTTCCACCACCGCGACGTTCCTCGGGATAGGTGTTGTTTTGAGTGCAGACGGAATGCTAGTAACTGATGCAGAAGCTCTTGGTAAACTCGATACTCTCTCGATTGCGCTCTCTGACGGCACGCGTCTGCAGGCGCTCGTAGTCGAGCGTGATAAAGCATCTGGCCTCGTTTTTCTTCAGGCCACCTCTACGGAATCTACCATTACTCTGAAGCCTGCAACCATCGCGCTCGCCGCGCCACTTTTGGGACAAACAGTCGTCGCCCTGTCAGGGAAATCAGTCGTGCGAATTGAAGATGGGATCGTCACGGCCCTCATCCCGAGCGAGGACGGTTCTTCTGGAGGTCCGACCATCGACACGAACATTTCTCCCGATTCGACATTGGCAGGCTCTCCTATAATAAACACCGAGGGGGAAATAGTGGGC
>CAYIJQ010000019.1:0-5023 GCA_964363795.1 uncultured Candidatus Saccharibacteria bacterium | reverse complement strand
CTTGCGGCGCTTCTGACACAGGAAGAATCAATGGTCTTGCCGATGTTGGAACAGGTGGATATCGACGTCGCGCACCTCACAGACTCTGTTCTCGAGCTTATCGAGGGCAGCTCTGGTAACACCGCTGTATCACCATCATTCCAACTCTACCTCACACCGGAATTAGTACGAGTGTTCGAGGCGGCACCTCGTATCGCCGCGTCATTCAACGACCAGTTCGTCTCGCCGGAGCACCTGCTCTTGGCGTTAATAGAACATCCAGGTCCAGCCTCCGACACATTTGCGCGCTTCCGTATCGATCGCGCGGCCCTCGCACGTGTTCTTTCTGACATCAGAGAAGGAAAGATACGCGATGCGGACGAACCGAAAAAACCTCGTGCGCTTTCGCGCTTCGCTCGCTCTTTGACAGATCGTGCGCGTGAGAACAAGCTCGACCCTGTTATTGGGCGCGACACCGAGATCACACGCGTCATACAGATACTTTCGCGACGCACGAAAAACAATCCAATTTTGATCGGTGAGGCCGGAGTAGGGAAGACCGCGGTTGCCGAAGGCTTGGCTCAGTGGCTCGCTTCAAATGAAGTACCAGAGTCATTGCGCGGCAAGGAATTAGTCCAGCTTGATCTGGGACTTTTGATTGCTGGCACTAAGTATCGCGGAGAATTTGAAGAGCGTTTGAAAACGGTCATGCGGGAAGTTGAGCGATCTGAAGGCAAGATAATTCTTTTCATAGATGAGATGCATACGCTCGTGGGTGCTGGCGCTGCGGAGGGCTCAATGGATGCTTCGAATATGCTAAAGCCTGCTCTCTCGCGCGGTGAGATACGAGTCATAGGGGCCACGACTCTCAAGGAGTTCCAAAGACACATCGAGCATGACCCTGCGCTGACCCGCCGGTTCCAGCCAGTGTATGTAAATGAGCCCTCGATAGACGATGCAATTGCAATTTTGCGCGGGCTGAAAGAACGCTATGAGCTCTATCACGGCGTTCAGGTTACCGACGACGCTATCGTAGCGGCAGTTCAACTCTCGACGCGTTACATCACCGAGCGTTTCCTTCCAGACAAAGCGATCGATCTCATCGACGAGGCTTCGTCTGCCCTGCGGCTTTCTCTTGAAAATAAGCCGCCCGTACTTGAAGATGCACATCGCCGTATCACGAGGCTTGAGATAGAGCGGGAGGCCTTAAAGAAAGAAGCTGAAAGTTCAGAAGGAAAGGCCCGAACGCGCGTCCGTTCTATAGAAAAGGAGATCGCCGATCTCAAAGATTCAACGCGCGAACTTGAACTCAAGTGGAAAAATGAGAAAGAAACACTCGCAGAGATAAAGCGAGGGAAAGAAGAACTTGAACGTGCCCGCGTTGAAGCCGACGCCGCAGAAAGCGCTGTAGATCTTACAAAGGCTGCTGAGATACGCTATGCGAGAATCCCGCATCTTGAAAAGGAGATAGAAACCGCTACGAAGCGTTTGAAGAAACTCCAAGCAACACGTCGAATACTAAGGGAGGAGATCACAGCCGAGGATATCGCAGGTGTTGTCAGTCGTTGGACGGGTGTTCCCGTTGCCCGCATGCTCGAAGAGGAAGCAGAAAAACTCTCGCGTATGGAAGAAGAATTGAAGAAGCGCATTGTGGGACAAGATGAGGCCGTGCAAAAAATCTCTGACGCCATAAAACGAAGCCGTGCAGGCATCGCTGATCCGAACCGCCCAGTGGGAAGCTTCCTCTTTTTGGGTCCGACTGGGGTGGGAAAAACCGAATTGACCAAAGCGCTCGCGGAGTTTCTTTTTAACAGTGAGAAAGCACTGATACGCGTAGATATGTCGGAGTACATGGAGAAGCACTCCATATCTAAAATGATCGGTTCGCCTCCGGGCTATGTAGGATACGACGAAGGTGGTGGATTGACCGAGCTCGTGCGCCACAGGCCGTACTCCGTCATTCTTTTCGATGAGATCGAGAAAGCACACCCGGAAGTCTTTAACGTCCTGCTTCAGGTTCTCGACAATGGACGACTCACCGACGCAAAGGGGCGCGTGGTCAATTTCAAAAATACGGTCATCATCATGACGTCGAACATCGGTGCCGAACACATAGACAAAATGTCGGGTCTCGGATTTGGAAGTGGGCTTTCGAAGACCGAGGCAGAACGTTACGATCAAGTGAAAGAAAAGGTCATGAGCTCTTTGAAGGAGTTCTTCCGCCCAGAGTTCCTAAATCGTCTCGATGAAATAGTGCTTTTCAATATCCTTTCTACGGAGGCGATCATGGATATCGTTCGGATGCAGGTGGACATTGTCGCGAAGCGAATGGAGGAAAAGAGCATATCTCTTACACTAATGCCGATGGCACTTCAGCACCTCGCGCGTGAAGGCTATAACCCTCAATATGGTGCACGGCCCTTGAAGCGCCTTATTCAGTCTAAGGTCATGACGCCTATCGCAAATATGATGGTCGCGCGGGGCATTATGGAGGGCGGCTCGGTTACCGTCGATTTTAAGCCGAACGCGGGAGTGGATGGCAAAGGCGAGTTTACGTTTGATGTACGAAAGGGTCCCGAACGCACGCGCAGTGCTCGTGCTCGCGCAGCCGCTCGCGTTTAATTTTGATTGTGCGCGGATGGGATGCGGCCAAGAACATTTTTACTCGCCGCTCGTAAAAACTTCTCGGCCCTGCTCACACGTCCCCGTCTGCTGGCGGGGCCCACAGTGCTCGCTTTCGAATCCCTCCCCGCAGCTACAAAACAATAGTCACCCGACGCTTCACGTCGTCTTCTTTTGTTTTGTGCGCCGGGAGGGATTCGAACCCCCGTAGCCCGAAGGCAACGCGTCTACAGCGCGTCGTAATTGACCGCTCTACCACCGGCGCAATGCTGAACAGTATGCCGTATTTTTCATCATGCTACAATATTCACTATGGTTCGGAAAAGGTATGAGGTGCTTTTAATCGTACTCACAATAGCACTGGTTGTTCTCCCTTTCGTCGCATTTGGGGCATTGCCAGACTCAATAGTTCCTTGTGACGGGACGAGCAGTAATGGAGGCACAGAATGTACCGTCTGCCACCTTGCCCAGCTTGCGCAAAATCTCCTCAATACAGGAATCTACGTTGCTGTATTTCTCTCGGCCATACTCTTTGCGTGGGCAGGGTGGAAATACGTGACGGCAGGCGGAAATCCGGGGAAAGCTACTCAAGCTCGCGAAGTATTTACGAATGTTGTCATCGGACTCGTCATCATTCTCGCTGGCTGGCTAGTCGTCGACACCATCATGAAAACACTCGTGAAAGAAGACGGGGGTTTCGGGCCGTGGAACCAAATATGCACAGGGTCCGGTGGTAGCGGAGGAAATCAACCCCTCATTTGACCTCGTCAGTAAAGCGGGTATAGTGCTCGGCAATATGTCACAAGATCAATTAATTAAACTGGCATGCCAGAAGTGCGGTCGCACGAACTATTGGTCGCGCAAGAACAAGAAGCTCGTTGAGCGCAAGATAGAGCTGAAGAAGTATTGCAAGTGGGACCGCATGCAAACAATTCATAAGGAAGCCAAAAAGTAATATTTCCTGGTGATCTCTGCAGTGTTGCTACAGTCACTTGCATGAGGAAGGGGTCGGGGAACCTGCTGGTTCCCCGTGAAGGAAGGAATGGGAAAACCGTGGGTTTCCCAGACATGCTTGTGGGATCGTGCACACACCGTGCACAAGGAAGCGAAGAAATAGCAAGTAGCTTGTAGCCAGTAGCTTGTAGCCCTATACTTTCACATACGGGTCCATAAGCTCAACGGTAAACTGCTGGTCTCCAAAACCAGTTTTCCAGGTTCGAATCCTGGTGGGCCCGCCAGAAGGAGTTCACGATAAACGGGAAGACACTCTACGCACTGAGCCATCTTCGAATAGCCTGCAAAACAGTCTGCTTTGCGTTTGGGGTAGACCACTGTATCTCTTTGTTTCGTTTCCAATACGTCATTTGTCGCTTCGCATAGTGGCGAATGTCGCGGAGAAGTTCTTTTTCGAATTCTTGCCGCAATATCTTTTTCTGTAGTAAGCGAGCGAGAGAGCGATATTCAAGCCCCATTGCTTCCATTCGTCTATAGGACAGACCCTTTTCATGAAGGTACTTTGCTTCTGCAACCATTCCTTGTCTCATGTGCGCCGATAGTCGAGAAGCTATTTTTTGCTCAAGTTGTTTTTTAGGTAATGCTAATCCGACCCACAACACATTGTACAGAGAGCTCTCTGTGGATTTGGGGACAAAGCCAATAGCGGAGGCAATTTCAAGTGCACGGATGAGCCGGTGTTTGTTCTGCGGATCAATGGTTTTTGCACGGCGAGGGTCCCGCTTTTTGAGCATTGCGTATAATGCGGCAGCGGTCTTCTTTTCGAGGAGGGCACGCAGTTTCTGGTTTATGGGAACATTTGGCAACACTACTCGCCCAACAAGCGCGTCGACGTAGAAGCCTGTGCCGCCGACGATGATAGGGAGTTTGCCTCGCATTGCGATTGTCTCAATCGCACGCTGACCTTGCACGACGAAGTTGTGCGCGGTGAATGTGTGTTTAGGGGACACGACATCCAAAAGGTGATGTCGCACACTTTTCATCTCGCGTTTTGTTATTTTTCCCGTCCCTATATTGAGTCCGCGATACACTTGGCGACTGTCGGCAGAGATAACCTCGCCGTTGAACCTCCGGGCAAGCAGAACCGCGAGAGCGCTTTTTCCAGATGACGTCGGCCCTACCAGGACAATAACTTTTTGTTTCTTCAGCATAGCTGGCGTATTATAGATGTTCTGCCGGAGTGGCGAAATGGTATACGCGCACGACTCAAAATCGTGTGGGCGCAAGCCCTTGTGGGTTCAAGTCCCACCTCCGGCACAAAGACCGCATGATATAATTTCCCTCATGGCAGGGACATATTTTCAGGACTCTATTTTTTGGGTAGAAGTCGATCGCATCAAGCCGAACCCCTTTCAACCCCGTAAGGTTTTTGATGAGGCAGCACTGAATTCACTCGCGGAATCGATTC
>CAYIJQ010000018.1:0-8752 GCA_964363795.1 uncultured Candidatus Saccharibacteria bacterium | reverse complement strand
AGCGCGTTCCATTTCGCCGGGTCTGGCTCTTCTATACGCGGACAGATGACATATGCTTGCCGCCCCATCCCTAGTTCACGACGGACAGTCTCATATGCAAGCTCGCGCTCTTTCGGCTTAACTAGCTTTGTCGTTACTATCGCGCGTCCGGGCGGAAGCTCATCCAAGATCGAAACGTCCAGATCGCCATACATAGTCAGGGCAAGCGTCCTCGGTATTGGGGTAGCAGTCATAGATAGGAAATGAGGAGCAGCATCTCCCTTGTGAGCAAGTGCGCGCCGCTGACGTGTACCGAAGCGGTGTTGTTCGTCGACGATGACATATGCGAGGTGTTGGAATTTGACCGCCTTTTGTACGAGCGCATGTGTGCCAACAAGCATCGCGATTTCTCCATTCGCGACCCATTTTAATAGTTGGGCGCGTGATATATCTGTTGCAGTACCACGCTTTACTTTTGACGGAAATTTTTTGCAACCACTTCCCGTGATGAGTGCTATGTTTATGGGGAGGTGTGAGAAGTATTCAATGAACGATTGGAAATGTTGCTGAGCGAGTATTTCAGTCGGCGCCATGTATGCGACCTGGAGTGTGCCCGATGTGCGGCCGGGAGGGCGGGCGTGCACGACTGCGTAGGAGCTCGCCGCGGCGACAAGTGTTTTGCCGCTCCCAACATCACCTTCTAGGAGTCGTGACATTGGATGCACTCTGCCAGCTGGCGGATCGAAATCCTTTAAGATATCGGCTATCGCGTGTTTCTGTGCTGCGGTTGGTGGGAAAGGTATCGTCTCAAGAAATCGCTCTGCCAAACTCTCTGCATTCTTGATAGGGAATGAAACTTGCGCATTATTCTCCGCGCGTTCGCGCGCGCGCGCGAGTGCCACAGAGAATATTTCTTCAAATGCGAATCGCTTACGCGCCGCTTCGGCTTCGCGTTCTGACCCCGGCCTGTGCATGGCCATGAGGGAGCGCGAGAGGTCAGGCAAATGATAACGCTCGCATACTTCGCGCGGGATCGGGTCGTTGACGTGTTCAAGCACGTCACTTGAGAGAACTCTGTCGAGGGCGTGATAAAACCATTTACTCGTAATGCCACGGCTCTCTGGATACACGGGGAAGACAGCAGTTTTAGTTTTCGGTGTTGATTCTGGGGAGAATAGTCCTTCAGGAACGACTCCCACGGGAACAGCTTCCACTTCTGGATTCGCGATGTATGGTCGCTCCACTTTTCCTCCGATGGAACCGCTCACCTTTACGAGTGCGGTTTGGGGCAGATATGACGCGATATAGGGCTGGTTGAACCACATCACTTTCACGCGGCCTGAAGCGTCCTCGAACCACCCTTCCGTCACGTTGCGCCGGCTTTTCCAAAGCTTGCGCGCTTTTAGTTTCGTAAGTGTTCCGACCAATGTCACCTTTGTGCCTGGTACGAGGTGTGCAGCTTCTCCCGAAGCACCGGCGCTTTCATAGCGGGCGGGGAAGTGGCGCAGTAGATCGCCAATCGTCTTAAGTCCGAGGCGGCGGAGCGCTGCGACCTGAACTGGCGTAATGCGAAAATGCTGTGTAATTTCGTCAGACGGCTGCATAAGAAGATTATACGGTAATATCACTTTTTCCGTCTTCAATTTTCAGCGAGGGGCTCAAGCCTTTTAGGGGTGTCTCGCAGCGCGTCGGCGCGAGAATCAGCGCTGCGGGAGCAGGCGGGAGACAGCGACCCCTAAAAGGCTTGAGTTACGAGCGTCCCCAGTTATACACATCTGCACGTTTGGTATCTTGCGCGTAGAAAACGGCTCGGTACGATAGGCGTGTTCAGCTCGTAGATGAGTTGGATTAGAAATTAATTATCACCGTATACCATATGGCATATCGTGAAGATGACGACAAGGAATCAGAGGGGGGAGATTTGTTGGAGGGGTCCGCGAGTGAGGTAACAGATGAATCAGAGGAGGATGAAGTTGGGCCACTGGGGACTGGAATAGATGAGGACGAGAAGGCGTGGGAATAAGGTTGCGAACTCTTAATCGGCAAGCACTCTCCGGAGCACGGATATTTTTCTGCTGAAAAATTCCTCGAGCTCGCTGTCCGGGGTCGGCAGACGACGCGCTCGCTAGTCTCCGTTGAGCATTTGCCTCAAAGAGTTTCGCTTGGGGGAGTTTAAGAAACGCACTGCGCAAGGCCTTCTCAGACGCACACTACCCCTCTCCAAGTTTGTGTTAATCTAGAAGCTTGCAGCTAGAAGCTGAAACCTATTTACATGCACACGGTACTTCAATATGCAGGAACAGTTGCAGCCGTGTATCTTACGGTTAACCTCGTTCCCGGCATTTCAGTTTCCGGCGAGTGGGTGACAACGCTTCTCGTGGCGCTCGTGTGGTCAGTTATCGTCATGGTGATACGGCCGGTTCTGCGCATACTCACGTTACCGCTCACCATTATCTCGTTCGGACTTTTCTCACTTGTCCTGAACGCCTTTCTTTTCTACGCGATGCAATGGGTCGTTCCAGGTTTTGCGGTCGAAGGGTTCTTCGCGGCGTTTTTCGGTGCCCTCGTTCTCTCCGTTCTGACGTGGCTCATCGAAAAGATTTTATAGGGTAGTAAATCAAAGGTACAAAAATACTCGGAACGTTCCCACTAGAACGCTCTCGAAATCACTTTTGAGTATATGGTTACTGGGCGAGACTTCTTAACCTATCAACCACCGACTCGATCCTCAAAATATTGTCGTTGACGGGAGTCGAGACGGGCGGGGAACTGACTTTTAAGTCATTGAGCCATTGAGTCACTGCGTCGGTCCTTGAAATGCCAGAGTCAGTCGGGAATGGAGGGGTATCATAATTTACTCTGGAGAAGTTAACTACGGGTGATGAAGCGGAGGAGGCTGGTGCTGGAGCAAATCGACCAGTTGCCGCGTTCCTCCACCGCATGGCACTTTGATCAAAGTACACACTCGGTGCTGAAATGGGAGCACTGGCGATCGGGACGATCTTCGGAGGTGTTACGACGACGGAGGATCCTGGTGTTTTGACAAACAGATTAGTTTGGGTATCCAAGAATCTCACTTGCATGTTGCCAACCTCGCCGTTTATTGGTTTCTTGAAATAGAGCACAGGCTGCACTCGGCCTAAGGGTGATGATGCAGGGGGACTGGTTATGGGCAGAGTTCTCGGAGGTGCTACGACAATGGATCCTGTGCGGGGAGAACTGACAACAGACGGTACGGAAGATCTGACAGATGGTACGGCGCTTGGTTGAAGCAGGTTGGGAGGGTCTATGCGGGGAGAGGTGCCAATAATAGCCGCGGGTCGAGAGACCACAACATTTGTCCGGGGAAACATTAATTTTGAAGCAAGCTTTCCCGTGCCAATACCGATGGGCGTCATAACTCCCATATCACTTAAGGTTCGCCACTCGTTTCCATATGGATCGATCGCATCAAGAAGGTCCTGTTGGGCACTAGGTGCAAAGCCGAGGAAGCCGATCTTCCCAAGTAAATTCTGGCTACTTTCTGCGATCCCGCCTGTAGTTTTTGCAAGGACCCATGATGACCCGTCCCATAAGACCTTCCCAAACTCAAGAGGACCAGAGATGTTTTCTGTCTGCATAGAAGCCCCTATCGCATCAGCATCTGCATTTGCATTATTGGCGAAACTCGAAAATGCTCCTGAAAGTGCTCCGCTCTCAGTTTGTCCTTGTTTCATCCGTTCTATCGCTTGTTGCAGGTCTGGGTTGGGGTTACCTGCCTGGTACAGTGCGTAATTCTGATCGATTGCTCTTAGTCGGTTTTGTGACTCATCAAGCATCGTTCGCGCTATTGTCTCTTGGAGGGGATTTCCACTTCTCGCCAAGAGGTCTTGCGCATAAGAAATTTGTGCCAAAGAATTTTCTCTAACTTGCTCGAACGTAGTTCGTACTCGCTCATCAATGCTAATCACGCCTGAGCCAGCGTTTATCGCTTGCCCTGAGCTCTGTCCACCAGTGATTGAGTCTGGAAATGAACTCTTATTCGAAGCTTGTTCGGGATTTAATGGTGGAGGCGTGGGAAGCGCAACTCCAGATGTCTCGGGGTTTTCTATAGCAACTGAAGGTTTTACTCCAAGAAATTCATTTCCTGTCATATCCGCCACAAACCCAGCCGGCGCAGACCACCATGGTGCTCCAACGGGAGGAGTTTCAACCGGCAATGATGTTATCTGCGAACCACTGCTTTTGGCGGGCGGGACGGGGCCTTTGGCGAGTTGCTGCCTGGCAAACTCTGTTAACTTGGCTTCCACGTAACTACCCCCGTCAGTTACTATTCCGTCATACGCAGTTTCCAGATATCCGTATGTATTCGCTTCCGAGAGGTTGTTTTGGGAGGCGATAGAATCTATCTTTTCCAAATACGCAGTAGCAGTTACGGGACTGTATTTTCCCGACGCCAACAGTGCATCGTCGATGCGCAGTAGCATGAATTTGTTTGCCTGTGCATAGAGGCGCTCGGAGTTGGTTGTATTTATGCGCTCTTGTCGCGCCGCCTGCTGCGCAGCGTAGGCGGCCATACCAGCGTTGTAGTCGGCCTCCATCTGAGCCTGTCTGTCCTCTTGAGCGTAGTTGCGGATCTCACCGTAGTTGTCCTGTAGATACGCGTCCATATCAGCTTGTGTCTTCGTACTCGCTGCTCCGAGAGAGACTAAGTTCCCAACGTACTGCGACACCTCTGCGTCAGTTTTCCCGGTGTCATGCAACATATCTTTAATCTGCGCCGTTACCGGACTGTTCCGTATGTACTCGACCCTCGCAAGGCCTTCATAACGCCCGGTCACGGCCTCAGTGTCTCGCGTTTGCCGGGCGAGTTCTACATACTGGTCGTATTTCTCATTCAAATACGCGTCCATGTCAGTCTCTGTCTTCGTATTCCAAGCGCCGACTGAAACGAGCGTTTTTATGTTCCCTGACACCTCTGTGTCTGTTTTCCCGACATCACGCAGTACACTGGCAATCTTCAAAGTCGTTGGGTTTTCTTGTAGATAATTGGTTCGTCCATAGAAATCGGCGAGTCCCTGGAGACGATCAGTAGTCGCGTTGTTTACACGGACTATGTCAAAAAGCGGCTCAAGCGTTTTACTTTGGATGTTTGCTGTAACTAATGGCGTGGACTCTAATCCAGTCCCTGCCGTGGGGCCTTGTGGTGTACCGGCCGCTCTTGCTGCGCGGTTGGCCAACACGTTCCCCTGTACGGATCTGGGCAAATCTTCGAAAGGAACAGAGAGGGTCTTGAGGCCGCCTTCAGTCTGTGCGATATCACGATTAAGAGATTCGGCGCCGTATGCGCTCGTATTCACATCCCGCACAACATATTTTGTCCCGATGTTTTTACTTTTTATCTGATCAACGACATCGGAGATGCTCGTACCTTGTAGGTATGTGCTCGTATCCACAGCATCTTCGTACACAGCGCCGCACCCGGCGCCGAGTACAGAATTACCGCGAGTATCAATGCATTCAATCGTTGGAGCAACTTGATACACCGTCTGATCTTTCCCTTTTTCAATGTTTGCAAAAAGCGCATCGAGGCTTTCGCGCCCTTTTTCACCTTGTGCAACACCGAGAAGACCAGTTGTTACCTCTTTCGTACTTAGAATCACGGGATCGCCGACATTCTCAGCGAGAATATTCCCTTGCGAGTCAATGATCGTTACGTGTCCTACATCTGTTATCGTACCGGTATTAGAGATCTGTTTGACCACCTTTGCCATGCAGATATTGGGTTGGGTATCGCCGATTTTGCCGCAGGATAGTCCGAGATCCGCGGCAAGCTGAATACGACCCTCCTTAGTGTAGTCAAGACGCGCGGCCTTGAAGCAGTCGAGGATGGATTTCGTGGAACATTCCGGCGCAGTGATAAGTGCGGTGGAAACAACTTGACGGGTTTTTTCCGAATCGCTGAGATCGTTGGCGGCGATCCGATGCATATATGAGCAGTAGCCGATCTCACACTGCCTCTGCGCATCATCCCGCACCGATTCCGGCAATCTCGCAAGTTCTTCGTCGGTTAGTCTATTCGGTCCGGAAATACCCTGAGGCGTGTACGAGCTTTCGGTAAATTGCGGTCCTCGGAATGGCTCGGCGCTCACGCTTTCTGCGGTTGTGTCAGGTTGAGACGAAGGCCGGTAGCCCGAGAGAATTTCGTTGTACATCTCCTCACCTCTCTTTGCTAAGTTGGAAACCGCCGAGCCAGCCGCCTTGACCCCTCCTATTATCGCATCGGGGACGTTCTTATTCGCGGCCTGCTCAGGGTTCAGTACATTTCCTGTTTCTGCCGGTTGTGGTCGGTACATAGAGCCTTGGGTGTAGAATTTTCCCCAATCCTCGGCAGTAAGAGGCTTTTTTTCGTCGAGTATAAGAATGTCGTCTTTGTTCCGAACGAGCGGAGGAAGGGACTCTCTTGACTCTTGTATTGCTTCGGACCGAATGTCGGTTTGAAACGTACTTCCGCTTTGTGGAAGCCCGCGTCCCGGGTCGACACTGGAAGGGGAAAGACTAAGGATGCTGGGCTCGTTCGAAGCAGTCGGCGCTTCGCCTGCGAGGAGTCTCACCTGTTCGTTCTTCAGGAGGTCTATTTTTTCTTGGAGGAGATTCTGAATGTTTTTGTATGTCGTGTCTTCAGCTTCCAGATTCCCCAGTCTCTCATCGCAAGATCCAGGGCACTCATCAGCGAGCGCAGCAATCTTATCGGCAACCTCCGCTCTTTTATCGGTATAGATCTGGTATAGACCCTCCTGTGCGGCTTTGTCGGAGAGAACATCTTGCAGGACACGCTGCTGTGCGTCCGAGATAAACCCCGACCCAAGGATCGGCATTATTTCTTGGAGCTCTTTGGCACTCAATTTCGACAGGTCTTCCGCTACGGCTTTTTGGGCTTTTTTGTCCACGACAACGCGGTTTTTCTCTGTGCTCAAACTTGCGATCGCTGGCCTGTTCTCCGTCGCACACATTGGAGGAGCGGGCAGCGTACAGTATGAGGCGCCGGGGATCAGGGGATTGGGTTTGATCTCGAGTATTCCTTTGCTGTCTACCGTAATGAAGTACTCAAATCCCGAGCCTGTTTGGGTCAGTTCTCTTATCTTACTCACGTCTCCTTTCTGATAGCAGGCATACTGTACAGGTACCGTGGTCACCCCTCCAGAGCGTCCTATACAAGAAGCGGTTCCCGGTTCCGGCGTGTCCGAAACGATATTTTTCTCACCCGGTTTGCTTGATCCCAGGGTGTATACGGTGGAGGGAGTAGTTCCAAGTGCTGCGATCGGGCTTGCGGCCAGCTGATTTTCTCGGGAACCGAAGTCAGTACCGAATACTGAACCAACGCCCACAAGCGCCATCAGAAGAATGCTCGCAAGTATTGAAGAACCACGAGAGTCTCTCCCGTCTCGAGAAGAACGCATGGCCTAATTTTGCGGCCTCCGAGCTTCTTCCGCAATGCAGAAAGGTGTATGGAGTGGGGAAAATAAAGACCTTCAGTCCGTATTGGTCAGAAGTCTGAGTTTATTGAACAGTCCAAAACGGAAGCGGAACGTCGGCCATTCCGGGACTGGGAACGTCACGATCCTCCCAATCTGCTGCTGAATCAGTATCAACGGTAAGTGACGTGCGTGCTATTGAGTGTCCCTTAACGACTCCTGGTACCGATGGAGCAAACGCATCCGTGTTCGTTCCCCACGAAACGGCATCAATTTCAACGTCTCCTTCGTCTCGTAGAAATACCACGTCACCACCGGCGGCTAAGCCGCCGGTGCCTCCCACCGTACTTCCGAGCACGATTACCTCGGCTCCTTCAGGAATGTCCCAGAATCCCGCAGTACTTGTGGTTGCCGTGATGATGAGAAGTCCTTCTGCCGGAAGAAGAGTTCCTTCGGGAAGCGTGTCCGACCCTCCGTTATCAGCAATTTTCCAGCCGGAGAGATTAATAGTTTCTGCCGAACCATTGTAGAGTTCCACCCACTCGTTGTTACCGTTGCCGGTATTCGTACCATGCCCCGTATCAACATCGTAGAATACCTCGCTGATTACTACGTGCCCGATCGTCGGCATATCACACGACTCATCATTCCACGTGCCGCCGTTTTCCACGCACTCTGTATCGGCGCACGGCCCACTCGCTTGGTCGCCCGGCACGTTTGGGCATGCATCGGCCGGCGGAGGGGGAGGCATATCGCATGAGTTGCCGTTCCAAGTTCCACCGTTTTCTGCACATTCCACGTCAGCACATGGCCCACTCGCTTGGTCGCCGGGTACGTTCGGGCATACGTCAGTCGGAGGCGGTGGTGGCGGAGGCTCCGGTGGAGGGCAAAAGCTCGGTAGGAAGAGTGGAGTCGCATTACTCCCGTTTGGAGTTCCCATTATGTCACATGATCGCTCAAGCGCGGCTCTTAGTTGCGACATAATTCGCTCGTGGATATTGGACGGACGAGATGCAAAGTACTTATCAAAATCGAAGGCTCCTGCCAGCGAAGGAAGAGCAATCGCAAGTGCACACAGAAACCCTAGTATTGAGAATCTCACAAATGATTTTGCTGTAAACATGAAATAAGTTATTTACTCGAATAAATATGAAATTCATTATAGCCTGACATGGTTCTGACCTGGTGTGCGTAATCCACAGCTTGTTGTCAATCTGCGGTGTATTTTAAAGATAGCTCGAACTGCATTCCCTCGCCGCGCGGAGCGCGGCTCGGGTGTGGCGGGGCAAAAATGAGCGGCTCCGCCGCGCACACTCCAA
>CAYIJQ010000017.1:6564-8806 GCA_964363795.1 uncultured Candidatus Saccharibacteria bacterium | reverse complement strand
TCCTTAAAAATGAGGAAAAGCGACCAAGTCTCATCTTGCTTGATATTCGACTTCCAGGCATCGATGGTTTTGAAGTTTTGAAATTGCTAAAAGCGAATCCCGACTTGGCGAAGATCCCCGTCATAATCCTCTCGAATTTCGGTCAAGCGGAAGACATCGCGCGCGGTAAAAATCTCGGTGCCGAGAAATTCATTGTGAAAGTTACTTTAACCCTTGAACAGATCGTTGACGTAGTTCGTGCAACCTTTGAGAAAAGTCCTGGGTCGTAAGCATGCGGTGTATCCTCTCCTCCGAGTACACGGAAGGCTTGGTAAAAGGCTTACTATAGCCAATTTTTGATTTAGGTATAATGCCTGTATGAATTTTGCTGCGCATTCGTCAAAACATATATGAAAAGACTGATTTCTTTATTCATGCTCGCGGCTCTGATGTTGCCGGGAGTGAGCCTTGCGGCGGAGCCCACAACCTTTGAAGTATCGGGGTGGATACCATACTGGCGGGCAGAATTGGGAGTACAGAGCATTCTTCCTAACCTGGACAAATTCACGGAGGTGAATCCTTTCGTGTATACCGTGAAGCAAGACGGATCGCTGTTTCTCAACTCTCCGATTGACAGCGGGCCATGGGCCTCTCTTAGAGCGAAAGCGAAAGAGATGAATGTTCGCTATATCCCGGCTATTACCTGGGCGAACGCGGATGCCATGGATGCAATATTTCGCGACGAAGCCAAGCGTATTGAACACATGCGCGCCATTGCCCGAGAAGTGTATGCACGCGGTTTTGACGGCATAGACATCGACTATGAAGGGAAATATGCGCGCACCAAAGATTACTTCTCACTTTTCCTCAAAGACCTACAGGAAGCCATCGGCTACGACAAGTGGGTGATGTGTACCATCGAGGCGCGTACTCCGCTTGACTCACGGTATTCGTCCACGGAATCTATTCCGAAAGACATCGAATACGCGAACGATTTCAAGGAGATAAACAAGTATTGCGATCGGGTACGCGTCATGGCGTACGACCAGGGCCGCATTGACCTAAAGCTCAACGATGCGAACGCGCATCCGTATGCGCCTGTAGCGGACCCTCTGTGGGTGGAAAAAGTGATACGGCTTGCCGCAGAGGAGATAGATAAAAGTAAACTTATAATCGGCGTGCCGACGTACGGCTATGAGTACGATATGTTCATGGCACTCGATGGGAGCGGGGAAATGCAATACTCGCGTTTGTGGTCGTTCAATCCTGGCTATGTCACTGAAACAGCGACAAAGCTCGGTCTCACGCCCACTCGCAACTCTGCGGGCGAGCTCTTCTTGACCTACCCAGCCTCTCAATCGCTAGACCTTGCCATCCCGCTTCCTTCCGCGACTCGCGTCATGTCGTGGAGTGATGCTGAAGCAATACGCGCAAAAGCAGAACTCGCGAAACAACTCGGTGTTGCAGGTATATCTGTCTTTAAGATAGACGGTGGTCAAGACCCCGCTTTATGGAATGTGTTAGCAGGGTACACCGGAGGCAAACCTGCAACTCCTCTAAAAGAGCCTGGGAGCGTCCAAGGGGTAAGCTCTGGAAGTAAACCGGCGATTCAGATTCCAGCGCGGAATCTCGTTACTGGCACCACGGGGGAGGATGTCCGGACCCTTCAAAAACTGCTCAATGTTTATGGGTTCACCGTTGCACCTCAGGGGCCGGGTTCTCCAGGAAACGAAACTCTTCGTTTCGGAGCGGCAACACGTGCCGCACTTATCCGCTTTCAGCAAGCACACAGCATAAAACCTGCCGCAGGATACTTCGGTCCTCTGACACGTGCAGTTTTTAAGTCGCTCTAGAGCATATCTAGGAACTGCCTTCTGGAGCATGACCAGAGCGCAGTATTTTTTACGGAAGAGTGACTCAGACCGTAAAAAATACTGCGCTCCGGTTATGTCTCATCAGCCACACTGTCGGTTTTCTGAACATATATAATGAAAAACGCAATTCCTGACACTCAATATCTGATATGATTGTGGGACATGCCCGTACACCAACTTCGGTATTATGTTTTTGTTGCACGTCTAACGTTCAGCAACAGGATATACACTTCATTTGATTCACTCCACTGTAACGGGAGTTACGAAAATATTATGCAACGATACCAACGTTAGTGTCCGGGTATGGGATTGTTCGCTGAGATCAGCGTATTGGTCACTGTTGCCGTTGGAATGGCAGCTGTGATGCGTGTTCTCCGGCAGCCGCTCAT
>CAYIJQ010000017.1:1703-6464 GCA_964363795.1 uncultured Candidatus Saccharibacteria bacterium | reverse complement strand
TCACTGTTGCCGTTGGAATGGCAGCTGTGATGCGTGTTCTCCGGCAGCCGCTCATCATTGGTCATATCATTACCGGTCTCATTGTAGGGCCGTCCATACTCAATCTCGTATACTCGGAGGAAACACTTACTTTCTTGGGTCAGATCGGGATCGCGATACTACTCTTTACTGTCGGGCTCCATTTAAGCCCGGATATCATACGGCAATTTGGGCGCGTGTCGTTCATAACCGGCATCGGACAAGTTGTGTTTACTTCGATCGCGGGTTACTTCATCTGTACAGCGCTCGGTTTTTCACCACTCATCTCATTTTATATTTCGATCGCGCTCGCATTTAGTAGCACTATTGTCGTCTTGAAGCTTATTGCGGACAAAGGCGATCTTGAAATGCTCTATGCCAAAATCGTCATTGGTTTTCTTCTCGTGCAGGATCTAATAGCGGCGTTACTTCTTTTGGGGATTCCTCTATTTTCCGCAGGCGGTTCGACGCCGACCTCGATTGCCCAGTTCGTTTTGACGGGTCTTGCGCTCATCGCATTCGTCGTGCTCGCGTCGCGTTTCTTTGTTTCAAAAGCAAGCAACTTTCTTGCACAGTCGCAGGAATTTCTCTTTCTCTTCGCGATCACCTGGGGCATGGGTATTGCCGCACTCTTTCAGGGTCTGGGATTCTCTCTTGAAAGCGGCGCTTTGGTTGCAGGTGTCGCTCTAGCGACTCTTCCCGCACGTCACGAGATAAGCGCGCGCCTTACTCCCATGCGGGATTTCTTCATTGTCATGTTCTTCATTCTTCTCGGAGCACAGCTACACCTCTCCGAGATAATGAGCCTCATTCCCGCAGCGCTCGTACTTTCAGCTCTGGTCTTAGTTGGTAACCCACTCATTCTCATGATAATCACTGGAATATTAGGGTATCGAAGAAGAACGAGCCTCCAGGCAGGTCTTGCGATCGCGCAGATCAGCGAGTTCTCTCTTATCTTAGTTGCACTCGGTGTTACTTTGGGGCATCTTCCGTCCTTTGTGCTCTCGCTCGTGACGTTGATAGGCATTATTACGATCTTCGGCTCTTCGTATTTCATTCTCTATTCCGAGCGGATATACCGTGCGCTTGCTCCGTATCTTGGGCTTTTCGAGCGTGTCGGTGCACATGAAAAAAGAATATCCTCGAAGCGGTACTCTATATTTCTGCTTGGATGCGGCCGAGTTGGATATGACTTTATCGATACACTTAGCACGCTCGACAAAGAACTCCTCGTCGTGGATTACAATCCCGAGATTATGACAGACCTGGAGAAGATGGGAGTAGCACACGAATTCGGCGACGCGGGTGATTTGGATTTCCTCGAATCGCTCGATTTTTCTGGAGCGGAACTTGTTATCTCGACTATCCCCGAGGTCGAAACAAATCTTCTTGTTTATCGCATGGTTAAAGCGAAAAGCCCCGATGCCATTGTTATGGTGCTTGCACATCGAATAAAAGATGCACTCTCGCATTATGACGAGGGAGTAGATTATGTTATTTTGCCGCATTTTCTCGGCGGCAAGTACGCGGCAGAGCTTGTCGTCAAATATGAGGACGACAAGGAGCGGTACCAGACGTTGCGCAAAAAACATATCGAACATCTCAAGCTCCGCGTCTCACTTGGCCACGAACACCCCTCGCCGGCCCCTGTCCGGATATAAATTGGGCGAAACCGTCTTGGAATCGGATACAATAGTGTAATGGTAGACGTGTGGCATACGCAATCGATCGAGGAAACGCTTCAGGTGCTTAAGGGTGGGAGAGAAGGTCTTTCAAGTAAAGAGGCGGCGCGCCGCTTGCGAGAGGGTGGGTCTAATACGCTACCGGAAGCAAAACCAGAAAGCGTCGCGCGAATTTTCATTCGTCAGTTCGAGAGTCCGCTCATCTACGTTCTCTTTGGTGCGAGCATTATCGTGTTTGCAATGGGTGAGCGGATAGATGGCTCTATCATTCTTGCAGTCCTCGTCTTTAACGCCATAGCGGGCACGTTCCAGGAAGGTCGCGCACAAAACACACTCCGAGCACTCAAGACTTTCGTTGCAACGAACGCAACAGTCGTACGCGACGGGAAAGAGATAATTATTCCGGATACCGAAGTGGTGGAAGGGGACATTATTATTTTGCAGGAAGGGGAGAAAATTCCCGCGGATGCCCGGGTCGCCCTCGCACATTCGCTGCGTATTGACGAAGCAGCTCTTACCGGCGAATCAGAGCCTGTCACCAAATCGAACGAAGTACTTTCGGATCCCAATCTCGCGACGGCAGAGCAGAGTAACATGGTTTTTAAAGGAACGTATGTTATGGCGGGGAACGGAAAGGCTGTAGTCGTGGAAACAGGCGCAGATACTGTCGTTGGGAAGATCGCACAAGAGATATCAACATCGGCAACAGAAGTTCCACTCGCTGCGAATATCCGCTATCTTTCGCGCCTCATCATTGGCGCGGTTTTTGGCATCAGCACGTTTCTCTTCATCTTCGGTATTGCAGTTGGGTATTCGGTCGAACGAATGTTTTCAACCGCCGTCGCGCTCGCGGTGTCGGTTATTCCAGAAGGGCTTCCTATCGTATTGACGCTGGTGCTTGCAACCGGCGTATGGCGCATGGGGAAGCGGAATGCGTTAGTTAAGCGACTTCAAGCTGTAGAGGCACTTGGACAAGCGCGTGTTATTGCGGTCGATAAGACAGGTACGCTCACGAAAAACGAGATCGTAGTTGAGAAAGCGTTCATTGGCGGGACGATGTATAAAATCTCAGGAGTAGGTTATGAGCCGAAGGGAGAGATACATTCCGACGGAAAGAAGGTCAATATTGAAAGTCATCCCGAACTTGTACGAGCGGGACGTATTGCCGCAATTTCTGCGAATGCGCATGCCAAATATTCCGAAGAACTTTCTCGCTGGCATGTAACTGGGGATCCAACAGAGGCAGCCCTTCTCGTGTTCGCGCAGAAACTCGGTATTCGCAGAGATGATATCGAACGAGGAGCGCCTCTTGTCGCAGAATTTCCTTTCGATTCAGACCTTAAGTATCACGCAGTGTTACATCGCCCGCACGAAGGGAATCTGCTTTCGGTCGTAGGGGCGCCAGAAATAGTGTTGGCACGGTGTCATTCCATGAGGCGAGATGGTGCGTCCGTTCACCTAATGGAGAAGGACCGTGAAGAACTGGAATCGCGTTTTCTCGCGATGTCAGAAGAGGGCTTGCGTGTTGTCGCGCTTGCAGAAAAGCATTTTCCGACCGAGTCGTTGTTGCGTGACGACGTACATTCCCTGACCTTTGTCGGTTTTTTGGGCATGAAGGACGGGCTTCGTCCCGAAGTACCCGAGGCCATGCGACGAGCTATTGCTGCGGGCATACGGGTCGTTATGATAACGGGTGATCACAGAGTCACTGCACAAGCTATTGCACATGAAGCGGGCATATATCTCCCCGGTACGACCGTTCTTACGGGAGAGGAGATGGACGAGCTCTCGGACAGGCAACTTTCGGAAAGGATAAAAGAAGTCAGTGTATTTGCCCGCATGACGCCCGAGCATAAACTACGCATCGTAAAGGCCTATAGGAATGCGGGTGAGGTCGTCGCTATGACGGGAGACGGTGTCAATGATGCGCCATCTCTCGTCGCGGCAGACCTTGGGGTTTCGATGGGGGGAGTAGGAACAGAGGTCGCGAAAGAAGCATCTGACATCATCCTCCTCGATGATAATTTTGGTTCGATCATTTCAGCCATCGAGGAAGGGAGGAGTATCTATAAGACGATAAAGAAGGTCATCCTCTACCTTTTCTCAACCAACCTGGGAGAAGTATTCGTTATCGTCGGTGCGCTTTTTCTAACACTTCCTTTGCCACTCCTGCCTTCACAGATCATCTGGCTCAACTTCGTAACGGATGGTTTTTTGACCGTTGCGCTCGCTATGGAGCCAAAGGAAAAAGGCCTCCTGCGCGGTACGTTCGAACACCCTAAGAAATATCTTATAGACGCTCTTATGGTGCGAAGGATGCCACTCATGGCGCTTACTATGGCCGTAGGTACCTTGTATCTTTTCAACCTGTTTGCCGACGATATCGGAAAAGCCTTAACGATTTCACTTACAGCCCTCGCGGTCTTTCAGTGGTTCAATGCGTGGAATTGCCGCTCGGAAACTGAATCAATCTTTAGGACAAATCCTTTTTCGAATTGGTATCTTGTCGGCGCGGCCTTGATCGTAGTGGCTCTACAGGTACTTGCGGTCTATAACCCTCTCATGCAAACGGTCCTTCACACGGCGCCTCTATCACTTGCCGAGTGGGGTTTGATACTCATCGTTGCCTCTTCGGTATTCGCGGTTGAAGAGCTTAGGAAATTCTCCTCAAGACATCGTTTGCGACTGGGAACCCAATCGTAAATGAAGTATCATTACGATATGCGAGGATACGTTGTAAATATAGAAAAACTCACGCTTGATAATGACGATTTCAGGCGCGTCTTGTATACTGCGAAAAATAGTCAACTCGTTCTTATGTCTCTGCAGCCGGGAGAGGAAATAGGCGAAGAGGTGCATCAGCTCGATCAATTTTTTCGCATCGAATCCGGAGAAGGGAAAGCGACCCTCGACGACATTGGGCACTCGATTAAGGACGGTTCGGCTATTCTGGTTCCTGCTGGCACCGCGCACAACATCATCAACACAGGTTCTGAACCGATGAAACTCTACACCGTGTACTCTCCACCGAACCATCGAGACGGCACTGTTCATGCGACGA
>CAYIJQ010000017.1:0-1603 GCA_964363795.1 uncultured Candidatus Saccharibacteria bacterium | reverse complement strand
TTCGATTTTGATGGGGTGATAGCCGATTCGTATAATGTCGCGTACAGCGCTTCGCGTAAGATTTGCGCTCGTGTCACCGATAAAGAGTATCGGCGTGCTTTTGAGGGGAACGTAAATGATTGGGACCGGGATACAATCCCCGGAGATCATTCAGAGTGTCATCATGATCTCGATTGGTTCGAGGAGTATGTTCCCGCCTTCGAGGACAGCACGCAGTTGTTCGAGGGAGTGCGAGAGGTCATTGAGACGCTTTCGAAAGAATATATCCTCATCGTTATTTCTTCTACGATCACGAGCCCTATTCAGGGATTTCTCGAAAAAAATCATCTCGGTCGATTTTTTTCTGAGGTCATGGGTAACGATGTGCATACGCATAAGACAGAGAAGATGGATATGGTGTTCGAGAAGTACAAAGTACCCGCATCCCATTGCGTATTTATCACCGACAGTCTCGGTGACATGAAAGAGGCAAATGAGAAGAGTGTGGGCTCAGTGGGTGTTCTATGGGGATGGCATTCTCGCGAGACTTTGGAAAAAGGAAATCCATTTCGCCTCGTCGAAAAACCTGCGGAAATTCACCAAGCAGTATCTGATTATTTTGCACAAAAATCTAGCTTTTTAAGCTGAAACGACGTATAGTAGAAGCATCTCCATCGCGGAGTTTTTTAATTTATTGCGGCTAGTGAGGATTCGAAATGAAAGCTTGCTTTCATTTAGTCCGAGCGAAGACGCAAAAAGCCTTTAAACTTATGGAAATCAGGAACGTTGCCATCATAGCCCATGTAGACCACGGGAAAACCACCCTGACTGATGCGCTGTTGCGGCAAACAGGAGTTGCGGAAGAGGGAGTATCTATGGATTCGAATGCGCTTGAGCGGGAGCGTGGTATTACCATCTATTCCAAAAATGCTTCCATTCCGTACAAAGGCACAAAAATAAATCTCGTCGATACGCCAGGGCACGCAGATTTTGGTTCTGAAGTGGAACGCGTCTTACGTTCCATTGATTCGGTATTGCTTGTCGTGGACGCTCAAGAAGGCCCCATGCCACAGACTCGTTTTGTTCTGAAGAAATCACTCGAGCTCGGCCTAAAACCCATCGTTGTTATAAACAAGATAGACAAGCCTGCTGCGGATCCTGAACGCTCTGAAGAGCAAGTTCTCGAACTCTTTCTTGAGCTCGGTGCCTCCAACGAGCAATCGAATTTTCCAGTCGTATACACGATCGGTAGGCAGGGTATTGCGAAAATGAAACTTGACGAGATTCGTCCGCCAGCTGGCGGAGATTTGACGCCACTTCTTGATACTATCCTTGCGCATGTGCCCGCCGTGGTTTCGGCGGAGGCGGGCGTAGCTGCGCGGCTACAACCTTTCAATCTCGCGTACGACAATTTTCTCGGCCGTCTTGCTATAGCTCGCGTCTATGATGGAACCCTTCACACAGGTGATGCGGTATACGTCAAGAAACCGTCAGGCGAAGCACGAAGCGGAAAAATAACGAAGATGTATACATTTCAGGGCCTCAAGCGTGTAGAGACGACCGAAGCGAGCGCGGGAGATATCGTCCTTATCGCAGGTCTTCCCGACATTTACATCGGAGAAAC
>CAYIJQ010000016.1:5280-8908 GCA_964363795.1 uncultured Candidatus Saccharibacteria bacterium | reverse complement strand
GTTCCAGAAGTTGGGCATGCCGAAAATATAGCACAAAATCAACATTTTTGACAAATTTCACTTCTGGTGGTACGCTTCAAACGGAGGAAAATGTATTGTGTACCTTCGTACGGTATTGCAACCCTAACGGGGAGGAGTATTGCATGCAAAGAAAGGGCAGCGCGGAGAAGCCTTGCAAGGCTCTCTCCGCAATCTTTGACGAACCCTATACCCTTGCCGACAGGCTTCGGCTACGTGACCCAAGGGTCATCTCGACCCTAGGCGACGTCGCGAGGATCTTGTCGGCGGAAACTGTCGGGTTCGGCGTGAAGGCGCGTTTTGCCGGCCTAACCGATCAGCAGGCCGGGAAATTGTTGAAAGCGCTCCTTCCTCTCGCTTCCGACGCGAAAATCGGAAGCGCGATGAAGATCGTTTTCGCCGCATGTCTCGAAGAGCTGCGGCGGGACTAGGACTGGAGGAAATGCGCATAAAGAGGGGCGGCCATTGTGTCGCCCCTTCTACTTTTAATTATTCAGCCGAACTCTCCGTCGCCGCTTCCCCTTTCAATTTGTAATACACACGATTGCCGAAGCGCAGATCAACATATTCCAAATCATTTTCTTTTCCACGTAACGTCTCTGACGAAAGCACGAGCTCCAGATTTCGCACTGTATCTTCAAGAGCTTCCCCAAATGAGGCGCGGAGGTCGAACCCCTGCGCAAGTGATATCGAAAAATCTCGCGCGCTGTCAACAGAAATTTTTAATGGAGAAAAATGAGTTTCTTCCAACTGCTTAAGAAGAGCGGCGACTTCCGAGAATGTATCCGTGAGGAATCGCTCCCCTATTGGCGAACCCGGATCTCCCATAGCTCCGGTGAATACATACGGCGTGGCAACAGGCGCGGACGGATTCACATCTGAAGCAAAAATGAACCCGCTTGCGTCTAAAAGATAACAATCATTGTCCTGACCTGCCTGCGCAGGAAGGCACCACTTCGCAAACGCCTCACGTTCTTCTATCGTTACGGTTACTTCCTGTCCAAAGAATGCTTTTCGCGAGATCTTTGCAGACTGGACACGCGGAAAATATTTCATGACATCTTTCTCGAGTTCCGCGCGCGGATAGAAGAACATGTTGCGTCGCGAAAGGAACGAGTGAGAGCCGTCAAAAAGCTTTGACTCGAGATAGGTTTTAACGAGCCCTGAAGGGAGTTCTTTCGAACCCTCAACAGTGAGCGTTGTTATTGAGAATTGCGGCAGGTACGATACGAAACTCACTCCGTAGCCTATCGAACCTATGAGAAGAAGAACTCCAAGCACGATAAGAGCGCGCGTGCGGCGGCGGCGAGTACGTAATGGCGAGCTCCGCCCACTTGAGGCCCGCTGTAAACGTCGGCCCCAATTGAATGATAACGTGTGCGTCTGCCTTCCCGGCTTGCGCTTTCGGAGGTCAATTGTTCCTTTCGATGATCCCACACTAAATTTTGACATAGCTTCTACGTTAACTACACGTGCTTTATCTGCTCAACATTCTTGCTACGAGCCTTGGAAATTCACTGCGTCCTCCTTCAACACATGATGTCAAAATTAGTCACGGGACTTAATAACATCTTTGCCCATGTACCCCCGGAGCGCCTCGGGAATAGTTATTGAACCATCCCTGTTCTGGTTGTTCTCGACGAGCTGTGTCAGGATGCGTGGAGTTGCGAGCGCTGTGTTGTTGAGCGAATGTGCGTAACGCAAGTTCTCACCGTCACGATAGCGAATATTTAAGCGACGTGTCTGGAAATCGTGGAAATACGACGATGAATGCGTCTCGCGATACTTTTCCTCACTTGGCATCCACGCCTCGATGTCGTATTTCTTTACCTGGCCCAAGCCCAGATCCGCTCCGCAGTTTATGACGACGCGGTACGGAAGTTTTAATTCTTTCAACAAACTTTCAGCGTTCTCGGTCAGCTCTTCATGGTGCTTTACTGATTCTTCATGGCTCGCCTCGCAGAGTACAACCTGTTCGAATTTCAGGAATTCGTGGATGCGAAAGATGCCTTTTGTATCCTTTCCGTGACTGCCTGCTTCCCTTCGAAAACACGGTGAAAATGCGAAGAACTTTACGGGAAGATCCTTCTTATCTAGGATTTCCTCCATGTAGTACCCCATTGCGGCGACTTCCGCCGTACCTGCGAGATAATCGCCATCTTGCGTCTTGTAGAGATCTTCTTCGCTCTGCGGAAGATATCCAGTACCCATAAAAGGTTCGCGTCGGACGAGTGACGGCACGATCATCGGTGTGAATCCCTCGCGATTCATGAAGCGCTCCTGTACGAACCGTTCTAAAGCCCACGCGAGCCGCGCACCGTCATTTTTAAGAAAGTACCCCCTGAAGCCTGCAACTTTTGCTCCGCGCTCATAATCCGCCATATCATGTGCGAGAAGAAGCTCGGAGTGGCTTTTAACGGGAAAATCAAATTTTGGCAACTCTCCCCACTGCCGTACTTCTTGATTATCGGCATCGGATTCCCCTTCTGGGGCGGAAATGTCTGGCACGTTCGGCACCATCACCATAAGTGCACGCCATTCTTTCAAAATCTCCTGTATGGATTCCTCTTCGAGACGAAGCGTCTCTTTGAGGTCTTGCATACGCTTAATGATCTCTTGTTTCTTTGATGCGTCTTTCTCTGCCGTAATTACCGTCGATGCATTGTTCTGCTCAGCGCGTTTCGCTTCAATTGACGCTTGTAGCTCGCGGCGCTTGTCATCCACGAGAAGCAGGCGATCAATATCTACTGTAATGTGCTTTTTCTTGGCACCTGCGGCGACGATATCCTTATTCTCGCGAATGAATTTGATGTCGAGCATATCAACAAGAAGGCAAAAGGTAAAGGGCAAAAGGCAAAAGTGGGCTCATACGAGTGCTAAAATCATACCACATGAAGGACTCCTTAGAGATATTGAATCCAAAAGAGTTTCCGCCGCTTTTGCGTGAGATTCCAGACGTGCCGAAAAAGCTCTACGTACGCGGGACGCTGCCATCGTTCGATAGAAAATGGCTTGCGATAGTGGGAAGTCGCGCGTGTACTTCATACGGTCGCCAAGCGCTACGACACCTTGTGGAAGGCCTTCGAGGCTACCCTGTCGTTATCGTGTCGGGTCTGGCCTATGGGATTGATGCAGAGGCGCACAAAGCGGCGCTTGAAGCGGGGCTTCCTACGGTCGCCGTTCCCGGTTCGGGGCTTAATTGGAACGTACTCTACCCGCGCGCGAACGTGAATCTCGCGCGCGAAATACTCAAAGCTGGTGGAGCACTCCTCTCCGAGTTCGAGCCAGATTTACGCGCGACCGATTACACATTTCCGCAGAGAAATCGAATAATGGCGGGATTATGTAAAGCGACACTCGTAGTGGAAGCAAAAGAGCGTTCTGGCTCACTTATCACTGCCCGCCTTACGACTGAATATAACCGTGAACTCCTCGTCGTTCCCGGGTCTATTTTCTCCGACGCGAGCCGCGGCACGCATCAATTTTTAAAACTTGGCGCTACTCCCGTGACGGAACCGGAAGATATTTTGCGCGCACTCGGGATAGAAACAACACGTGCGAGAGGGGCTGAGCGTAACGATCTCTCGGAACTTGAGCGGCGCGTGTTCGA
>CAYIJQ010000016.1:0-5180 GCA_964363795.1 uncultured Candidatus Saccharibacteria bacterium | reverse complement strand
TAGTGTTCTAGAGTATTACTCTCCGTTATGAAGCTTGTAATCGTTGAATCGCCAGCTAAGGCGAAGACCATCGAGAAGTACCTCGGAAAAGGATTCACGGTGCGCGCATCGGTGGGACACATCCGAGATCTCCCGAAATCCAACAAGGACGCTGTTGATGTTGAAGGTGGGTTCATACCACGCTATCAGATCGTGAAAGAAAAACAGCACGTTATAGATGAGTTGCAAAAAATGGCAAAAAAATCAGATGAGGTCATCCTTGCGACTGACCCCGATCGCGAAGGCGAGGCAATCGCATGGCACTTAGCGGAAACAATTGGCCTCAAAAAGCCGAAGCGCATTGTATTTAATGAGATAACAGAGCGTGCGGTGCAAGAAGCTTTAGCGCACCCTCGTCTGATAGACAATTCACTCCGACGCGCACAAGAAGCACGGCGCGTCCTTGACCGACTCTTCGGATACGACCTCTCTGGATTAGTGTGGAAAAAGGTGCGTTACGGCCTTTCTGCAGGGCGTGTTCAATCGCCCGCTTTGCGCATCATCATGGAGAAAGAACGCGAGATACGCGCTTTTGTCCCTGAAAAGTTTTGGGTTATAAGTGCGGACCTAAAAACCAATCCGCCAGCTGGCAGAGCTAAGGCGTTTACGGCAACCTGTGTCGAGGAGCCGAAAACAGAAAAGGAAGCTGGAGCGATTCTTAAAGCTGCGACCGAAGGCAGTTGGCGTGTTGCATCTATGGAAGAATCCGAACAGGCACGCGCGCCAAAAGCGCCTTTCACTACATCGACCCTCCAGCAGGCCGCTTCGACGCGCCTTGGATTCTCACCGTCGCGCACCATGCGCATCGCACAAAAACTCTACGAAGCAGGACACATTACCTACATGCGCACTGACAGCCCGAATCTCGCCAAAGAAGCGCAGGCAATGCTCATCTCTGTAGTGAGTAGCGAATTCGGAGAGGCATACATTTCACCCCGCACCTACAAAACGAAATCAAAGACTGCACAGGAAGCACATGAGGCCGTGCGCCCAACGAACGCACGCAAACACTCTGCCGGTCTTAACGACGAACAAAAAAAACTGTACGAACTCATTTGGGCTCGCGCTATGTCAAGCCAGATGGCTGATGCACGCGTCATGCGCACGGCCATTTTTGCGCGGGTGGAGGATGTTTCAATACCTGCCTTTGCGGCGCGTGGTTCGCGTGTCGTTTTCGAAGGCTGGCTTAAGGCCGACCCCGCCGCGCGTGGTGAGGAAATCGAGCTTCCGAAAGTCGCTGCGGGAGAATCGCTCACGCTCATCGAAGCTCACTCCGAAGGAAAAGAAACGCAGCCGCCAGGAAGGTATAGCGAAGCAGGGCTCGTAAAAGAGCTCGAAAAGCGCGGTATCGGTCGCCCGTCGACCTACGCGACTATCATTAAGACTTTGGAAGACCGCGGCTATGTGGACAAACAAGGACGTACCCTGCTCCCCACACACACGGGTGACGTCGTATCCACGTTCTTGGAAAATCATTTTGCGGATTACATCAGCGATACGTTCACGGCAGAAATGGAGAACGAGCTCGATGAGATCGCGGACGGAAAACGTGAGTATGAGAAAACACTTAAGAACTTTTACACGCCATTTTCTAAAGCCGTGAAAGGGAAATCAAAGATCGAAAAACTCACGAACATGGGGGATGCACCTGCCGAGTTCCCCTGCCCGATATGCGGCGGCGCAATGGTCTACAAACTCTCGCGTACCGGCCGCTTCATGAGCTGTAAGCGCTTCCCCGAATGCCTCGGCGCGCGCAAGGAAGACGGGAGTGAAATAGCGCCTCCAAGAGAAATAGGGGAACTTTGCCCTTCTTGCAAGGACGGAAAACTCATCGAGCGCGAAGGAAGATTCGGAAGGTTCATTGCCTGCTCTAATTACCCGAAATGCAAATTCGTAAAACAAGACCCCGCCGAAGCGGAGCGTGCAAAAACGGGAGTGAAATGCCCCGTGTGCGGCAAGGGAGAGATGGTTGAACGTCGCGGACGCTTCGGCCTCTTTTACTCGTGCTCAAATTATCCAGACTGCAAGAACGCGATAAAAGCAAAACCAACTGGGCGGCTCTGTCCCACATGTGGTTCTCTCATGATGGAAGGGACTAAAACTATTCCCGAACGATGTAGTAACAAGACGTGTTCCAATCACAATCCGCATAAGACCGAGAAAAAATAAATTGAAGAGGTTCCGCCCCGCAGGGGACGGGGTATTACGCGCGGCGGGACCGGGGCTTTTATTTTGGAATAGGAATCGGCCGCCGCCGATTCGAATTTAATGTGCATCCCCGAAGCAGAGCTTCGGGGTATTGCACGCCAATAAAACAAGTCCCGCCATCTCCACAGCAGATCTGCAGGGTATTCTGGCGCTCTCCAATAAAACAGGCTTCAGAGTATTCGTTTGCCAAGAAAAGACAGCGCTGTATCATCTCTTATATGCCCGGTAGTGTAATGTGCCTTAGGCTTACACAGAGTATGAGAATAAAGAACACAAGTATCAATAGTTCGCTAATTGAGCGCTTACCAATCATGCCGCGGCAGCCGGAAGGCGTCTGCCGCAAAGGCACATTCTACTAACCGGGTATGGAGTCTCTCGAACCCCGCCCTCTCAAAGACATCGTCGCCGAGATGACGAGCAAAGACGTGAAAGATGTCGCATTTGTCACAAAAGCATATGAATTCTCATGCGAAGCACACAAGGAGCAGAAGCGCTATTCTGGCGCACCGTATTTCATCCACCCCGCGGAAGTAGGGTTCCTTCTCGCAACCGCAGGAATGAATGCACAGGCGATTTCAGCTGGGCTCTTGCACGACACTATTGAGGATGCCGGGATAAAACCAAAGACTATAGAAGAAGAATTTGGGAGTGAAGTGCTGTCGCTCGTCCAAGGTGTCACCAAACTGGGGACTCTGCGATATCGCGGACTGGAACGCCATACAGAATCCCTTCGTAAACTGTTTGCTGCAACTGCAAAAGATATACGCGTTCTCATCATCAAACTAATGGACCGCCTTCACAACGCACGCACCCTTGAGTACGTTCCACGTCCAGATAAGCGCGAACGAATTGCTCTGGAAACTCTCGAGATCTATGCCCCCATCGCAGACCGACTTGGTATGAGTGTGGCCAAACAAGAACTTGAAGATGCCGCGTTCCCCTATGCACACCCAAAGGAATACGAAAAGACGCGCGAGCTTGTAAAAGAACGCAAGGGTGAGAACGAAAAGCGCCTTGAGAAAGTCGAACGGGACCTGAAGCGAGAATTTGCTGAAGCAGGTTTGCGCGAATTTCGCACGGAAACGCGCATTAAAGGTTTGTACAGTTTATTCCGAAAGCTCGAACGAAAGAGCTGGGATATCTCAAAGATATATGACACCCTTGCCCTTCGCGTCATATTTCCAAATCTAACTGATTGTTACTCTGCGCTGGGCATCATTCATGGTCACTGGCGCCCTGTTCCGGGAAAGATAAAAGATTACATCGCGTTCCCAAAACCGAATGGATATCAAAGTATTCACACCACCATTTATACCGGAGACGGTGGGGCGCTTGAAATGCAACTTCGAACAGAAGCGCAGCACCGTGAGGCTTTATACGGCATTGCTTCGCACCTTACCTATAAGGAGAGCCAAGTCGGAACGAAAAGTGGGAAGAAAGGAGGTCTCGAGTGGATACGGCAATTTTTTCCAAGACTCGGAAAGAGCGTTGTGAAAAAAGCGACCGACACCCCGATGCCTGAGGAAACTTCTGAGAAAACCCCCAACTGGTTGAAAGAACTCGCGCGAGCCGATGCAACAGCGGAAAAATCTGAAGAATATCTTGATACATTGAAGAGTGATTTCTTCAGCCATCGAGTGTTCGTATTCACACCGAAAGGTGACGTCATCGACCTACCCGTCGCAGCAACCCCCATCGATTTCGCCTATGCTGTACACTCTGACTTGGGCAACAAAATGTCCGGAGCTCGGGTAAATGGCAAATTGGTCTCTCTCGATACAGCTCTGCGGAACGGCGACATGGTTGAGATCATCACGAAACCATCGGCTCATCCCTCGCGCAAGTGGCACGATATCGCAAAAACCAACATGGCAAAAAAACATATTCGCGCAGCGCTCGCGCAGCAGAAAAAACCTTAGGGCATGCGATGCACGGTCACGAAGCGACATTTTACCGGAGGAATAACTCAAACCGGAAAAATATCGCTTCGTGGCCGTGCCGGAGATACAAAACGAAGTTCAAACGCTGAAATTCTTTATCGAGTACAGGTCATCTTCTGACTTCCCTTCTCCCACTGCCCCTTCGGGGGGGGTCTCATTTTGACCACGAGGTGTCTCCTCTAAAGCGTCATCTGGTACTGAGGCTTCTCTTAGACTAACCGAGGCAGTATTGTTTCCTTGCTTTGGTGCAAGCATCGCTCGAATATGTGCTAGATCGTCCACTGAGAAAAAATCTATCAACACCTTTCCACCCTGATCTTTTTTCTCTATGCGTACGCGAGTACCTAATGTTTCCGTCAGTTCGCGTTCCAAGAGAAGCAGCTCTGGCGTGAGATCCGGCTTCCTCGCTCGCTCTGTTGCTATGCGCCGTGCGACTTGTTCCGAATCGCGTACCGTGAGACCGCGAGTCGTGATCTCCGTGAAAAGCGCCTTCTGCTCCTGTGTACGGTCCATAAGCATGAGGAGCGGCCGCGTATGTCCTTCGCTTATCTGCCCCGCCGAAAGTGCGTCCTGCATTTCCTGTGGAAGCGATAGTATGCGAAGAGTGTTCGAGACGTACTCACGGCTTTTCCCGACCCGCTTTCCTATCTCAGCATGTTTCAGGCCAAACTCGCTGTACAAACGCTGAAATGCCTTCGCACGATCAATTGGATTTAGATCTTCTCGTTGAAGATTTTCGATAATAGCAATCTCCAGTTTCATTCGATCGTCGTCCTCTCCGTTCCGTATGACGACTGGAACTTGAATGATCCCCGCAAGCTTAGCGGCTCGAAGACGTCGTTCCCCCGCAATGAGTTCATACTCGACAGAAATGCCTTCACCAGGCCGCTCTATCTCCTTACGCGTAACAGTAAGCGGCTGAAGGACGCCGTAGTTCCGAATCGATTCCGCGAGTGAATTCAGTGCTGCCTCATCAAAAACCTTACGGGGTTG
>CAYIJQ010000015.1:0-9374 GCA_964363795.1 uncultured Candidatus Saccharibacteria bacterium | reverse complement strand
CAGGGCGATCGTCGGGAATCGAACCCGAATTGAGAGCTCCACAAGCTCCAGTGTTGACCGTTACACCACGACCGCCATCCCCTTGAACAATTGAGTTATATCAAATTGAACCCCCTAACGCGAGAACTATTTATAGGACTTCTTCTTCCAAATGAATGGGCTCTGATACGTCGACGACCTTAAATGATATCCTTCCTATCACTTGTCCGTATTCTGTAAGAACGTTTACTCGCCATTTTCCGGAAAGTGGGTTACTCGTCATAGAAAAACCACGGTAACCTCCGTCGCGACCGCCGACAACCTGAAATTGTACGGTCGAGATCGTGGTCCATTCCTCTGATGCCGAATCGTAGTTTTGCCACTCATGGTAAATCGTCGTCGAAAGCCCTGATGGCGCGAATATTGCGCTAAATGCATACAACGACTCGCCGGATGTCCGATGATATACCCCAGCAAACGGCAGATACTCTCGGTACCAAGGCAGAGCTTCGTATAACAATCGGTACTCATAACCTACGCCTGCTTGCGCAGGTAGGCGTTCGATGCGGTGATATACGCCAGCTTCCTTAAGAGCAAGTGGCAATGGCGGTATCGCGTTGATAAAATACAACACATTGAAAATAAGAAAAATTGTCCCGATGCTACGAATCATTTTTTTAAGATTCGGTTGTAGGAATTCCGGCATGACGCGATGCACGAGTCCTATATAGAGTGCAATAAGCGCGACACTCGCGATGCTACTTATGAGAAATATCTCGGGGCCAATGCGCTTTAATATGAGCGGAACGAGAAAGATAAGAAATCCCAAAATTGCGATAAAAAGCACGCTGACCTGGAACGAGAAAAGTCTGTACCGCAGGCGAAACCGCTCATTTCCGACAAGGAGCAGGGCGAGAATTACGACCGATATCCAACTTACTGCAAGCGTAGCGCTCTGACTGTAGAGAACGAAAAATCCGCTGAAAAGCCCTCCGAAAGCGAACTGCACGACAACGGGGAAAAATGGTGCGATACGGAGAACAAATGCATTACGTACTCGCCCTGTCTCTACAAAATTGAGAGCGAAAATCCCGGCAACGGCACACGTGAGATAGAGCGTCATGGTGAACGCTGTCGCCCATAGATCGATGGAGCGGAATAAAACATTATCAGCGATAAAGCCCACAAGAAGCGATACGGGCGCTGCGTAACGCTCATACCATTGGATGAGTTCTTCTGTGCTCTTTGGCAGATAGCGTCGGATCATTGGTCTTTGTAGGCAGGCGGCACTTCCGCGATATCTGCACGATGATTCACAAGGCGTGTCAGCGCATAAAAAAGGGAGGAGAGGCGATTCGCGTACGCACGACTCGATTCAGAGACTGAGCGTTCTCCTGACTCATGCAATGTAACAAGCCTTCGCTCGGTGCGGCGCGAGACAGCGCGTGTGATATCAAGTCGTGCAGAAAACTCGTTACCGCCGGGAACAAAAAAGGTCTTTATCTCTGGTAGTTCTTTCTCTATGTTGTTGATGCGCGCAGAAAGTTCTTCAACGCTTGATTGCGGAACGAATTTCGGCGCACCAGCGACTTCAGCCTGTATCGTAAAAAGGTGGTCTTGCACGTTGTGAAGGAGCTTTTTACATTGTTGTTCGCCAATCTGAAAGTCCTCAGGGCAAGCGACCTTACACCAGCCCACAAGTGTATTCAGTTCATCGAGCTGGCCCAAACATTCAAAGACCGCTGATGATTTTGTTATCCGGACGCCCTGCGGAGAATCAAATAACTTGGTGGTACCTCCATCTCCTTTACCTGTAAATAAAGCTGCCATTATTCCAGCTTACACCTTTTCCTGCCTGCCCCGTAGTCAGCTTCGCTGTACTACCGGGGTGAATAACGTCATGCGGCAATCATAGCAAAATGCCGTAAAAGTTAATTCTGGTGCATATTAATGGCCGAAGTTGGAACCGCCAGTCTATTCATAGTTCTTAATCTTTTTTCTAGAAATCGCAGATTTGCGACACCAGAGGACTAGACGATGTTGGAACCTATACTGTTCGCATCAGTGGCCCAGTAAAAGACGCATCACCTGGCGAAACGGTGATTCGCCAAAATAATTTTCCTTTGTTGTCATAGAGTTCCAGTGATTTAACCCAATGATGGGTTTTGGGCGCTCTTGTCCCCACCAACGGCTTATTCAAAATGAATGGAAACATTAGTCCGGTGAAGGCGATCCAATTTTCATTGCTATCAAATACACCCGTTTTAACTCCCGCATCATTTTCTAGTAGTTTGATAATTTCTAACCTTAAGTTAGTCAGTCCGAGTATCTCAGCAATGCGATCGGAAGGATGACCAGTGGATTCATCGCTAATGACGACACCGATCTTCTCTAAAATATCTTGGACGATGCCTTTATTGAGTTCTTTATGCAAATTCCAATTGCAATAGAACATCAATATCGGATATTTATTTTTAGTGCCTGTTGCTTCTAAGTGCTGACGAAACTGCGAGAGCACGACTTGCACCCAATCCTTGTGAATCTGCGTGGTCTGATGATTTGCAAGGACCTTCAACCGACTTAGGATTTCTGCGAGATGCTGCGTCATAGCCAGGAGTATAACTTGATCGCTTCTGGACGGTTAGAACCGCCTCTTAGACGCTAGAAAATCGTTACGGCTCGTTGCTTTTTGGGACTGTGCGATTCCATACCTCGCTTTCTCTATCTTTGCGAATCAGCGATGTTGGAAACGTCGAAAACGCCGCTTTCTATGGCTAGATTCTAGAAAATCAAACTGAAATCCTCTTCTGTGCGCAGGGGGGGACTTGAACCCCCAAGCCTTTGACGGCACCAGCACCTCAAGCTGGCGAGTTTACCAATTTCTCCACCTGCGCGTTACGAAGCGGTCAGCTTCTCTCCAACTGTACTCAAAATACGCTCGATTTTCAATCTTTTTCTTGAAGGACACGGCGTTACTCTGCTTTTCCCTCTTTTCCAACGGCGATCGGCTCAGATATTTCTGATTCTTTTTGATCTGTTGGCTCTGATACCTGCTCCCCGAGAGAGGCCGAGACTCCACTTACGAGACGGGTGCGACGCAATTGACGCCGCGCTTCACGCGCGACTTTATCCCGAATGTAGTACAACTTTGCTCTGCGAACGCGGGTCCTTTTTGTGATCTCTATGTGATCTATCATCGGCGAGTAGAGTGGAAAGATCTTCTCGATTCCGACACCGCTCGAAACGCGACGCACTGTAAATGTCGCACCCGCTTCAGTGCCATGTTTCCGCGCTAAGACCAGTCCCTCAAAGACCTGGAGGCGAGTCTTGCCCTTTTCCTCAATCTTCTGGTACACGCGAACGGTGTCCCCCGGACGAATATCGAGGTTCTTGCGCGCCTCTACATCAATTGGCGATATTTTCACGGCGTTCATAGTCGCGGCACTATAGCATCCACCACCCTAGAAAACAATCTCGAACGAACGATACAACTCGGAGGGTTTTCTCCACTCCGTGTCTACCCGATCGACACGCGCAAGAAAGGGGCCCTTCTGTATATGCGCAACAAATTTCTTAAGGTTTTCCAAAGTGCCTTGTGCGAGCACCTCGACCGAGCCGTCTCCTTGATTATGTACGTATCCAACAAGCCCTAGTGAGCGAGCTTTACGCAGTGTGAAGTCACGAAACATGACTAACTGCACTCTCCCCTGTGCGCGACAGTAGACTTCTTCCATGTGCGCGCTGTAGGACTCGAACCTACGACCTTCCCCGTGTAAAGGGGTTGCTCTACCAACTGAGCTAAGCGCGCAGACGCTCTTCATCGAGCCTTGTGCCCCCACCAGGAGTCGAACCTAGATCATCGCCTTAGAAGAGCGCAGCTCTATCCATTGAGCTATGGGGGCTAACGAGGGACAAAATCAGAATATCGCATATTCTGATTTTTCCCGAGTGAAGACCCCAAAAGCTTTTGCTTATAGGGGGCAACTCTGCAATCCTAACGACGCAACTTCAAGTGGTCAACAAAAAAACTAGCGTGAAGGGTCGGAAAGGCGAGGTGGATTACTTTTCAAAAAATCAAAATGTGCCTGGCGCTCTCTGAAACCGTCGATCGTGGATTCAAGGGTATTTTGTTTGAGGGTAGACACCCCATTCTTAGGAAGTGCCGAGATGTCACCTTGACTTGAGACTGTGAGCGCAGAGGAGATCTGCCAGAGTCCGTAACTAAGAGAGGCAAGTATGACGAGTGCTGTGATTGAGAGCACAATGTACCAATATATGTACGCAAGCACATGAAGGCGCTCGGGCTCGTGCCGATTCGCATATGTCTCGCGTAAACCACCTAATATACCAATAAAGAATCTCATGATGAGATTGCGGCAGTCGTAAGGACCCGAATACGTGCGGAAAATCGCCAGAGCCCTTTCTTGGTGTCTGCTCCGACTGGGAGATGTTCAAATTGCATTTGCTCGACAGTGGACGGAACAGGAAGTGAGTGCAAGAGTGCCGCCGTATGTAACAGTGCCTCGAATGTTCCTTGCGCCTCTAGTGCTACAGTAACAGGACGAATGGGAGGTGCCTCGGGAGAGGCCGCGGGCAGCGGATGGTCAGCTACTACTTGGTTGATCTCCAGAGCAACATGCGTATCTTTCCCGACAGCCTCGATCGTCTCAACTATTGAGACCACGTCGATGTGTGTCAACGATTCGAGCGTGGCGCGCAAGTCTTTTGTTTCGCGTGCAAGCGCATGCAACCGCAGAGTTGTGTCTACCTCGGTTGCCTTCTCGCCAACAGAGACCTCCGCCGAAGCGCGCGCTGAATCAGCTTCTGATATGGACCAGGCGAAAAAACCAACCCCTGCCCATGCGACGAAAGCGAGAGAGGCGGAGAGCCACGAAACATATGATATTCGCGAAGTCTTCATGGTATTTAAAATTTCCCAGTGAGAGTGATTGAATATCGACCTTCTTCAGCCCCAGCAAGTGCACTTGCGGGGATCAGGATGTTTTGGAAACGCGTATCTTTAGCCAGCGCGTCGCGGTATAAACTGATACTTGTACGATCCTTGGCGCTTCCGTAAACAATTATTGAACTTCGCTCTCCCTCTTTCGTGTACCGTATTTCCCGAATAAGTGCGCCCTGAGGACGCGCCTGGAGAGCAGCAAGAAACGCGTCGAACGCTGGTGTCGTTGAAGAGATTATCGTAGAAAACTGCGTCACGAGCGATTGTGCTCGAAGTATTTCTATACGATTATTCGCGTCGCCTGAAGCCGGGAGAGAAACGGTAGAAGTATCTTCAGAAACGAGATTCTGGAGGTACAGTCCTGTCATACCGGGGAGAAGTGCAAGAAACGTGAAGAATGCCCCCGCGAGAGCTGCGAGCGATCCAACGAGAACGAATCGTGCGCGAAATGATTTCCACACCTGCTTTCGTACATCTAAGGGAAGGACATTTGCCATACTATTTATACCCCTCTGAGAGCAAGACCTATAGCCGTCGCATACTGAAGGGACTCTCGTCTATCAATAGGAGGAATGTATGTGTCGAAAGAACATACATGTTGCCAGACATTCGGATGCGTAGTGGGCGCCTGCACTTTTGCAGCAATGTAATCGGGCAGTCCCTTGAGGTTTGCGCTTCCCCCTACCAGAAAGACGCGGCCAACTGGCGTAACCCGCTCACCCTGCTCGTTTCGTCGAGTGTCCCAATAGTGAAAGTGGCGCGCAACCTCCTCCGCAAGCGCAGAGGCGGTCGTTAAGAGCGCTTCAGCTTCCGGAGATTTCTCACTGCCTAGAGCTGCATGCAATCCCTTTTCATTTTTGAATTCTTCTGCAGCGGCAGGCTCGAGCGACATTTTCTCTACAAGAAGACGTGTCATCGTGGCACCCCCGACCGCAACAGTGGAGGTGAATATCGGGATCCCTCGTTTCAACACAGCAAAACCAGTGCGCGTACGTCCAAAATCTACAAGTAACGTGATTGGCTCATCCACAGAATCTACTGAGATCGCCCGCGCAATAGAGCGCGCCTCAACCTCAAGAGAGAGTAGTTGGATACCGGCGGTACGAAACGCCTCCGCGTAGGCTTCTGCTAAATCGCGTGGAAATACGACAACCCCTATCTCTTCCCCAACGCCATCATCTTGCTGCATAATAACGTCGAAGTCATATACAGCAGCTCCCGGCGCAATTGGTACTCTGCCTCCGAACTCAAACTCGATCATATTCAACACATTTTCCCGGCGTGAACCTACCGGCACATGCATGTTGAAAACATACGCAGCCTCTTCAGGGAGAGCCGCGTGCGCGAATTGAATGCCGCCGAGCTTCTTTTTCACATCTTTAAGCGCCACAGAAAGCGCCTCGACATTTTGTACGATGCCGCTTACAACAATTCCTTCGGCAAGTGGTTCCTCCCCCCACGAAACGAGAGGCTCATTCTCGTTTTGATGTGCGAGGGCGAGCCACTTTATCGAAGCGTCTGAAATGTCTATCCCCGCCGACCTCGGATACAGCGTCTCCGGCACGGGGAACCACTTCGCAAGTACTCCCGTACTTATTGCGGAGTGCATTTGAAGACCAGGCGACCTGGATGAGCCCATACCATTTCATTATAACAACTTCTGCGGTACTTCTGTCGGAGAATTACTTCAATTTCGTTCCCGCGGAGAGTGCTCGCTCTGGAGATAGAAGCGCAACACCTTCCTCATCGCTTGCCGCAATGAGCATTCCCTGGCTTTCGATTCCCCGAAGCGTCCGAGGGGCGAGATTTACGATGTAAGGAAATTGGCGACCAATGAGTTCTTCAGGCTTTTTCCACTGAGCAATGCCGGAAACAATTGTACGCTTCCCAAGTTCGCCAAAATCAACAGTGCATTTGATGAGTTTATCTGTGTCAGGAACTGCTTCTGCGGCAACAACAGTGCCGATACGTATATCGAGTTTCGCAAAATCATCGTATGAGATCTCCGGCATAAAATTCGTACTTAGGATTTTCTCATGTCTAGAAATCTCTGCAAAATGATGGCGGCTGCCGCACTGTCGTTCTTCACGTCCTTAGGAGCGAATCGCGAAGCCTCTCGAGAGCTCCACGCCTCCCACGACGCCTCCACTTCGATGCCAGTCAATGCGGCAAGCTCACGAGCGAAACTTTCGGCTTCGGGTGTAATACGATTTTCGGCACCCGAGAAGGCCCTCGTATCTCCGATAACGAGGTTCGTAACTCCTTCCGCTTTGGCGATGTCAGCAATGCGTTCGAGTGCACCCCCATCGTTTTGCACTGCAACTCGCGGAAAAGCTATGCTCCCCTTCTCATCGGAAACAGCAACACCAATGCGCTTTGAGCCGTAATCGATCCCGAGGTATTTCATAGACAGTAATTTGTACAGGATACAGTAATCAGAGCAACTTGGACGTTTTATACTCGTCAGGTTTGTGGGGTTTCATTCTCGCAATTACTACAGACAATCCTGCATTTGTTAAGTCCTTCTCCAAAGTGTCTACGTACTCACCACACTGGTCATACCCGAGCGCAATAATATCTGGTTTATTCGCACGGACATGTTCTATGTACCCCTCAGAATCACCGAGGACTGCCCTATCTACCAATGGATGCCCTGCGACGGTTATCAATCGTTCGCCCTCTCGATGCCGAGGAAGTATACCTTTCACACGTTCTGTCGCTTGGTCACGTGCTACTGAAACTATCAAGTACGGGTCCGCTGTAAGAGAGCGCGCTTGCCGGAAAAAATGTTCGTGACCCTCATGGATCATATCGAATGTCCCGAATACCATGATGCGCGTCATACCTTAAAATACTTGCGTACTTTTATAATGTCGCTTGCAATCTCGGCGCGAAGCAGTGTGTCATCAACAAATTGTTTTGATTCACGGATCTTCTCATATAGTTCTATGGTTATTTCTTTTTCATTAAACGCGCCCGAGAAACCAAGAACGTGTGCTTCAAGCAGTCCTCGTTCCGGATCCGCGAACACTGCCGCTGTGTATGTGTCTCCGGCGATCTGAATACGAGCGGCATAGATACCCGAAATTTTCGCATCCTGAAGAGGAATGTTAATGGTCGGAAAACCGAGTTTCGATGCTCGTTTTGTGCCTTGTTGGACAATGCCTTTGTATGTGCTCATAACAAGAGGGTGGATTCTCGCCCTCTTAGATAATACTGTATCGGGCGCAACGCGGAGGGGGTGAGATTCGAACTCACGGTGGGTTGCCCCACGCCGCATTTCAAGTGCGGTGCGTTAGACCACTCTGCCACCCCTCCGCGTTATTACCGATGTACCTGTTAAAGAGCGAGGGGCGTGTTGGTATTAAATATCTATCGGGGCGGGCCCACGATGGATTGCTCCACGCCGCATTTCAAGTGCGGTGCATTAGACCCACTCTGCCATCCTGCCAACGCACGTTGTACCACGACCTAAAAGATGTGCACAGACATTCGTTGGGGCACTGGGTATATCGCCCTACAATGCGCGTATATGAAAATACGTACTCTTGCCTCGAGCTCATCGAGGGGCTTTACCCTTATCGAATTGCTTGTTGTCGTTGCCATAATAGGTCTTCTTGCATCCATCGTCATTGCATCACTTTCGAGCGCACAAACAAGAGCGCGCGACGCGCGACGAATGGGAGACATCGATTCCCTTCAGAAAGCTCTCGCGCTGTATGCAACGGACAACGGTGTCTACCCGGTTGCTGTCACTTCCACTGTACTGACTAATGTTTCGGTTCCGGGAGCGGCACTCATAGCGGGCAATGCAATCTCCACTATGCCGAAAGATCCTCTTGACCCGACGTATCAATACGGATACATCTCAAATGCCAACGGAAGTACCTACACACTTTCATTCTGCCTTGAAACAAACACTATTAGGAACTACAGCCAGGGTTGCGGGAATACTGTTTCCCAATGAACCTTGTTGCCGCAAGTAGAGACAGATATTGCTGAATACATAGTAAAATACTTGCATGCCCTCTTCCTCTACGCCAATTCGTTGGGAGGCTTACGAACATGAGCATATTGAGCGTGGGAACGACTGGTTCTGGGCGCTCGGCATCGCTGCGGTGTGTATAGCAGCAATCAGCGCTCTCTTTGGCAACGTACTGTTCGCTATATTGATACTCGCGGCGGCGGGAACAATGGCGCTCCTTGCGCAAACATCACCAACTCTCATCGAATTTGAGTTATCGGATCGCGGGATACGTGTCGGTGATACAATGCATCGCTACGAAGAGGTGATCTCGTTCTGGGTGGAGGACCACGATGTAGACCCGCCGATACTCCTCGTTGATACCGTAAAGTGGCTTTCACCCAATCTTGTTATTCCAATTGAGAACGTGGATCCTCGAGAGGTGCGCGCATATCTTATTGAACGCGCGAA
>CAYIJQ010000014.1:0-10002 GCA_964363795.1 uncultured Candidatus Saccharibacteria bacterium | reverse complement strand
GACATCTTCGGAACAAATATCTCGCCGCCTTCCATGGTCCCGAGAATTTTCGTGACAAGCTTCATAATATCCTCTATGTGGAGCCAGAAGCGCGTCATGCGTTCGTCCGTCAGGGTGAGCGTCCCTGTAAGTTTTTGCTTTTCTATGAGCTCGACGAGTGAGCCCCGGCTTCCGATGACATTGCCGTAACGCACCACGCTGATGAGAGTCTTCCCGGTGCGTCCGCGGTAGGAATTGGCAGCGACTGAAAGACGCTCCGCGCACATCTTGGTCGCTCCATATAAATTGATAGGCTGTACCGCCTTGTCTGACGAGATGAAGAGGACGCGCGAAACGTTCCGATCATGCGCCGCGTCTATCACGTTCTTCGTACCGATTATGTTCGTCTCGATGGCCTCAGAAGGATTGTACTCGAGTGCCGGTACTTGCTTGAGTGCCGCCGCATGAATGACAATGTCAACTTGGTGGAAGGCGCGCATGAGGCGCGTGCGGTCGCGTATATCGCCGATGAAAAAGTCCAATCTCTTGTCCGTGAATTCGCGCGCCATTTCGCTTTGCTTATATTCGTCGCGGCTAAATACTATGACCTGTCGCACGTCCGGCATCATAAGAAGGTGGTGCACCATAGCGCGTCCGAACGTTCCCGTCCCACCCGTAATCAACACGGTTTTACCCTTTAAGGCCAACATATGGCGAGACTATACCACGCAGAGCACACCATTAATAGATGCGTCTTGGCAAGAGAAAATGAGTTTGAACTACGCTAGTCGTGCAAAACCGCTGTGAGCGACTGGCCCTGCGAGAAGCCGGCTAACAGTATTTTCAGCAAGTGCTTTTTGTATGATTGCAAACACCTGGTCAACTGCCGCGAGATATTTCTTAACGTCACTCGATGTGTGAGCATAAGTTACATACACTGACAACTCCGTGAGAAAACCGCGCTTGAGCATTTCCTGGACAAATAATGTCTTCAATTCTTGTTTGTTTTTATGATTGAATGAAAAGCCCACCATCGCATAAGGCCCTTCGGTACTAATATCGATATCGTATTTTTTCGCGAGACTTTTCCAACCAATTTCTATTTGCTTGCCGATTTGCGCCAAATGCCGCGGGACATTCTTCTTTTGGAATTTATTGATCGTCGCAAGCGCCGCCACAGGGCCGATACGCTCTGTCCAATACGTACTGCTTATAAATGTATCTTGCGCCGCATCCATAACTTTTTTCGTGCCTATGATCGCCGCCATCGGATAGCCGTTCGATATTGCCTTTGCAAATACAGCTATATCAGGAGAAACATTGTAGAGAAGATGAACGCCACCGACGTTGCGTCTGAATGCAGCCGACACTTCATCGAAAACCAAGACCGCCCCCTCTCGCTTCGCAATGCGCTTCACGTTCTGCAAAAAATCCTTCTCCGGTTCCTCATGGCGATATGGCTCCATCACAATAACGCCGATCGAGTGCTTCTTCACGATTTTTTCCAGTTCCTTGATGTGGTTATAGCGAAAAGGAATAGCGGTATCGAGAAGTCCCCGCGGTACACCACGAGGCTCGAGGCCAGGAAGAAGATGCCCGTCAAGATTCTTATCCAACGCGAGATTTCCCGACAAATACCAATCATGCCAACCATGATATCCGCAAAATGCGATTTTCTCTTTTCCTGAAGAGGCTCTGGCAATTCGTACCGCAATAGACATGGCTTCTCCGCCAGTGCGAGCATATCGAACCATGTCTGCCCATGGATGTAAGCGTGTCAGTACCTCTGCCAGTTCTACCTCTTCGGGAGAGTTAAGGGTGGACATTGAGCCGCCATCAATCGCTTTTTTGACCGCGCGGTTGACGTCGAGGTCGGCATAACCGAGCACGCATGAGCCGATTCCCATACGTGCGAAGTCAAGGTACGTTCTACCGTCGAGATCGGTCACTTTGATGCCTTTTGCCTTTTCAAAATACGCGGGCCATTGATCGGGCAAGAACATCTCCGCACGCTTGGAAAGGAGCTGACTACCGCCCGGAATGAGCTTCTTGGCCTTTTTCCAGAGCTTTTGACCTTTTCCTTTCCGAATGTTTCTTGTGGTCATATCGGCAAATATTATCACTAATTATATCAGGCGTCGTGCCGATCACGGACTAGGACGAAGTAGCATGGCTCAAGCGCTTTTCCAAGATACGTTTCTCTCAACTTCTGTATTGAGCCTCTTCACGTCAGGATTATTATCAAGAAACGTAAGTATGTCACGCATCGTAAACAGAGGATCTTTCAGGTACAGTGCCTGGTACACGGCCTTCAACAATTCATAATCACCCGGATAATCCAGAGTCAGACGGTAGCCAGCCTGGTTCTTATTTGAGTTTACATACTGACCGATCTTGAATATATCAGGGTTCTTCCAGAAAAAGAACGTAACGTGCTCGCGGTGGGATGGTGTGGTCGCTTCCTTCCAGGCCTTCTCCAAAGCGTCAAACGAGAACACTTCGATATCCATTCCATCGGGATAGGTATACGGCTCGAGACTATTCGAAGCGTAGTCGAAGTTATTGTCTTTATAAAAACGGATAGTCTCGTCAACGATGCGGGGATCAATGATGGGACAATCGGAAGTCATGCGGGCGATGACGTCGCCCGTTTTCGCACCGTGCGCTTTTGCAGCTTGATAATAGCGATCGAGTACGTCGTTTTCATCGCCGACAAAATATGGTTGGCCGAGGGCTTTCAGATACTCAACAAGTACCTGATCTTTCGGATTCTCCGTCGTCGCTATAATAATCTTGTCTATCTCTTTGCACTTGCCCACCCTCTCTAGCATGCACGCAAGCACTGTTTTTCCTGGAGCAATATCGAGTAGTACCTTGTCCGGAAGCCGTGTGGAGGACATCCGCGCCTGTATTATCGCAATGACAGCTGGTTTGTTAGACATACGATCTATGGCATATCGAACATGTGACGTACTCTCTCCACCTTCTTTTTGCGAGTGCCGAGGTTCTTCATGAGCTTTCCTTTTCCGTCGGCCACGCCGATGATTCGTTTTGGCGAATCGATATCATCCACGATGATTTCCCCCTTCTTCCCCAATAGCCCAAGTGACACAAGATTTATATTCCCATCCGCAAGAACGCGTCGTCCGATAGATCGCCCATAGTGTAGTTTCGTTTCAAGAAGCGCAGAAAAGATATGCTTCTGAGCTATGGATACATCAGCGCGATATATCGTATATGCGTCGCTTTCCATTACATTCTCTGAAAAGCAACCCTTGCCTGCATCGATGAGGATGGGGGGGCGCGTTGCATTCATAAGAGACAGATGGGTCTTCATGACGATACCTTGGCTGTCCGCTGTTGCAATTACCGCGCTTGCTCCCTTGCATGCCTCTTTGATGCTTCGTACCGATTGAATGGATGAGAGCGTGTGCTCTGATTTTATCTGGTTGAGGCCTTCGACGATCTTCCGGAGCTTTTTCTGGTCACGCCGATATGCGCGTACATGGGCTCCCCGTTCCACAAGCTTAAGAGCAATTTTTGAACCAAGATTTCCGCATCCAATCACAGCGATACTTGTACCGCCAACATCTACGATGAGTTGACCGAGAAGAAAATCAATCGCTTCTACCGTGAGATCATTTCCTTTGTATGTAATGATTTTCGATTTCAAAATGGTGCCGCGGATGATTCGTTCGATGTTGCCCACGTCATTTTTGCCATGGTAGATCGTTTCAATTTTCTTTTCTGCATCGACGAAAACATAATCGGTCTTTCCATCGATGATACGCGCAATAGCGCCTGCAGTGGAAACGTCGCGAACGATCACGCCTCCATAGATTAATTTATCAGTCTCCCGTACCGGAATAGGATAGAAACGACCTTCCCTAAATACTCCGGAGGTATTCCCGATCACAAAGCCAGTCTTGCGTCGCTTTGAGCCGATACGGATCTTTCGCAGAATGTCTCGTATAACGATGTGCGTCTTCATACATCTTCCCATCGAATCGGATGATCCGCGCGGATGTCTTGTGTCGCTGTTTTACCGGTGACGATATCCATATATTTTGGCAATATTCCACCGCCCGGACCTTTTATGGCAATCATTTTTCCGGTGATCTTCTTTCCCTTCGGTATATCGACTACCGCGTAGAGACATTTCTTGAAGCGATTGATGGTCTCGCGCTCGCTTCCCACGATGACCTTCTCAGGCGAACCTTTGATAACCGGAATAATGTTGCTCAGTCGAACAAGTTCTTTCATCTCTTCCGGATCGGACGAAAGGATATGATCGGGCCCTTCCATGAACCTATCCAACGTAAAATGCCGCTCAATAACTTGCGCGCCAAGTGAGAGCGCAACAGATGCGACGGTGAGCCCAATAGAATGATCGGAAAGACCGACAGGGACTCCGAACGCCGTGCGAAGAGTTTCTAAGACCCTCAGATTCATGTCCTGCGCCGCCGCCGGATAACTTGAGACACAGTGAAGCAAAATGAGATTTTTGTTGCCTGCATCGCGCACGACATTAACCGCATCCTCTATCTGTCCAAGTGTCGACATGCCGGTCGAAATGATGAGCGGTTTGCCCGTCTCTGCAACTTTCTTGATAAGCGGCAAGTTCACCAGGTCCATTGAGGATATCTTGTAAAAAGAAACCCCTAAGCGTTCGAGCATGTCGACGCTTTCAAAGTCGAACGGCGTCGAGAAGATCTCGATACCTATTTTTTTCGCATGGGCGAAAAGCTTCTCGTGCTGTTTCTTGCTCAATTCAAGCCGTTTAAGCATATTGTACGTTGATTCTTCGAGGTCGATGAGCTCTTCCGCGTAACGATTGCCCTTGACCGCACGCGAAACTCTCCCGCTCGCGCGGTACGTCTGAAATTTTACGGCACTGCATCCGGCCTCTTTCGCCCTGTCGATGAGCTCAAGTGCAAGCGCGAGACTGCCATTATGGTTAAGCCCTGCCTCGGCAATGATAAATGCCGACGAATCCGCCGAGACGACGTGTCTCCCGAGAGCGACTGAACTGTTAAAAGTGAATTCTGTATTGTCTTTAATGAGCTCGCGCTCCTCTTCGCTCTCACCTACTGTCAGACGCTCCGCTAGATCAGTCCCGCGTAGGTAGAGCACCTGGAGGTCATCGTAGCGGAAATCTCCGCTTGTGCCGATACAATAAAGTTGTTTGAATGCTCCAAGACGGCTCCTAACGTCTACAAGTTCGGGTTCACTGCCCCGCAACAAGAGTGGGTAAACGTATGGAAGCGACACCATCATCGTATCCTCTACTTCTTCTTTTTTTGCGAGACCGACTTTAATGAGGTCTTTCACGGCACGCGCTATGATCTTTTTCTCATCAGTCTTGTCGAGAGAGTCTCCCTTTGTGTAAGCTATCTCGCACGAAACGACTGTTTTGTCTTCCGGAAAGCCCTCCGAGCAAAATTTCTTCTGCTCGCTCACGCGATGAAAAATAATATGTGGAGCATCGTAATATAGAAAATTGAACTTGTCTGGAATGGCTGTCTTTTTCTTAAGAGCGATGAACACCAATTTCGCGCCACGATATTTAAGATCGTTCTTGATGCCGAGATATTTAGCGAACGTTGGTATAGGTATTGTCGAAACGATGATATCGTTTTGCGACATGATGAGCTTTTTCTTCCCAAGAACAACCTTTCGGATTAGGCCTTTCGAGTGCTCAACGCCAGTAACTTGAGTGCCGAGCAGGAGTTTGCCGCCCGCCTTTTTGAATTTCTCTGCCATGCGTGCAACGATTGCAGCCGAGCCATATTTGCCGACAGCGCTCCATTGCCCCGCATGAAAGTGCTCATCTTTCGTCCTGAAATTCACTCTCTTCGGAGCCCAGTTGGCGGTCATCTTATCAATCGTGACTCCCCACAACTTCTGCGGATAGCGAATGAAAAAATATTCCATGAGTGTGGGGCCCACGAGTTCGCGCACGTATTCTGCGTAGCTCTTCGCCTTGGCGAGTTTCGTCTCGTCAAGATGAGAGAGCTCATGCATAATCTTTTTTCTCTCGACGGGAGGAAATTTCTTGAGCGACTCGAACGAGAGCGGGTAGTCAAAGTATTGATCGAATTTCTCTCCTTTTACGTTTTTACCCCAAAATTCATTTTCGTGGAATAGGTCATTGTATTCTTTTTTCCATATCTCCTCGAGTTGCTTGTCCGGCGTGTGATAGATGTGTGGACCGTAATCAAGGTTCTTGAATTCACCCCACACAAAGCTACCGGCCAATCCACCTACCGCTTTTTCTTTCTCGATAAGCGTAGTGTCAACACCGAGTTCCGCGAGCCTTAAGGCGGTCGCCAAACCGCTCATACCCGCTCCGAGTACGTATATCTGTCGATGCTTTTTTAGCATAACGTAAATCCGCCATCGACTGCGATATTTTGCCCGGTGATATATCGGGCGTCATCTGAACAAAGGAACGCAACAAGTCCCGTTATATCCTTTGGCTCGGTCATTCTCCCGAGAGGTGTCTTTGCCTTGTATTTTCGGACAAAATTGGGATCTTGGTGGTTGAATACACCACCGGGGCTTATCGAATTCACAAGAATATTGTGTGGCGCAAGGTACGCCGCAAGATACTTGGTCACGTGTATGATGCCGGCTTTTGTAGCCCCATAGATCTCCGAGCTGTTGCGGCCGGAGTTACCATATATTTTGAAGTCAGGCGTCGTAATGCCGTATATCGATCCGAAGTTGATTATACGACCGCCCTTTCTCTTTACCATGCTAGCAGAGAAAATCTTGGAGCAAAGAATAGTGCCTTTTAGATTTACTGCATATACTTTGTCCAGGTCTTCTGGAGTGCGCGTCTCGAACGGCGTATATACGCCGATACCGGCGCAGTTTATAAGAATGTCGACAGGTCGCTTCAGTTTCTTGCGCGCTGTTTGTATCGACTTCTCGCTAGTTACGTCAATTGAAATGCACTGAAAATTTTTGAATCCACCGCGTTGTAGTTTCTTCTCGAAATCGTTGCTAATTTTTTTCTCCTTGTCGCCGATGTAGACAAATGCCCCGCTATCGAGCAAATGCAAAACAATGGCTTTGCCAATCTGACCTAGAGCGCCAGTAATAAAGACAGTCTTATCACTGAGAGCGTATGAACTCATGATGCGTTACCTTCATTTATCACATTAAAAACGTCAGGAGTCAATACCATCGCCTCGATCATACAGATACTCGCGGTATCTTCCACTGCCTCCTTGCCACGGAGAAATGGCACGATAAATTTCTCGATACTTCTTATCAATTGGGAAATCTCGCGCCAGAACTTCGATATGTCTTGGAGAATCGGGAAAGAGCAGGACATTGCTGTTTTGGTGGAATATGTATCGAGGCTTCCAGACGTTGTTTATTAATTTAAAGTAATCATCTACTGTCTTTTTGCTCATTTCTGAGAATGAAAGGCCATTAAAAACGAGGTCTGCTTTTTTTATCATTCGCCTTCGGTTCGTAGGAACAAAAACTATCTGGGAATCGGGCCATTCGTCGATTGCCCATTGCACATTTAGCCCAACCTTCTTCAGAAAGTAGTACGCTACATAAAGAGTTTCCGGAAGATCGCAATTTATGTATTTTACATTTGCTCGTCGTGACAACTGAAGCGCCAACCCCCCATATCCCCCGCCTATTTCAAGAATGGTCTGTGGTCCAAGAGATTTGATCTTCAGAGCATAGTAATCATGTCGCGGCTGGAAGGGGGCAATAAGTGTGCCCTCGACAGTAATTCCGTGGGCTCTCCCCACATCCGGCATAAAAAGGGATGAGATATCATCTTGTTCAGTGAACTCCCTCCATATATTGAGATCGGAAATAATGGAAGTTTTTAATGAGTCGGTATCATACGTATAGAATCCGTAGGAGGCGTCCTCTCGGAAAACATTTGCGAGAATTGCGGCAAGAGTTTCGGCATTACCCTGCTGTAATGCTTTTATGTAGTTTGGTTTCTTATTTTCATTGATCCATTTCCATTCTCCATCAGCTATCAATATCTTTTTGAGTTTTGTGTGAATGCGAATAATTTCTCTCGCAATCTCCTTATCCTCTACGTCGGGAATTCTCTTTCCTCCCTTTTTAGAAAGCGCAATATTCTTCATTGACGCGGAAAAATACTTCTGCCTAGCTATTTCGAAGAAAGTGTTTCGCGTCATATGATAAGTACTAATCGAGTACACCTTTGAGCTTACGCGCAATGTTTTGGAACGACTCTGCGCTGCTAACGTTTTCACGTTGACCGATCTGGTCATGAATAAAAGCGCGTATTGACACAGCTCCCAGTGCCTTCAAAAAGGTAATCACTCCGCCAGTTGTTAGTTTTAATTCTCCTGATTCAATTTTGGATAGCGTAGCCTTGCATTCATCGACACTTGAGACCCGTATAACTCCCGGACAATCGCGATACCAGGGGATTCCGAAAACGATTGCCGGAATAGTGCGGAGAATTGCTTCCCACCCTGGAGTTCCGGTTATCACAACGACCGCCCGTGCTTCCTTCATGAGATCGAACGTGTTGGTGAGTGTCGGCACGAGAGTTGCCCGAGGAATACGCGCGAGACGCCGGTAGTAACCACGGTAGCGCGCGCTTGAATAACGCGTCTTCCCGCGCAACCACCACTGCGAAGGATGTTCCTTTATGACAAGCTTCCAGCCCTCTGGCAATGATGCGGCAACGGTTTCAGCAACAAGTATCTGATCCTGGAATACGCCGCCCTGCGGCGAAGTTGAGCGTTCAGGTTGCATATTGAGAGGAAAATACACATATCGTCCTAATACTTTCAACTTTGACGCAACGTCTCCATATTCCTGAGAAAGATTATCCTCGAACAGTCGTTGAATGAATCTCCAAGCCAATACAAACGTTTTGCCTGTAAGCAATCCAGCAAGTGCGATGCGAACGCGATGAAAAAATAATCCCCAACCAGAGCTAATGGCTTTCTGTTGGGCCATATAAAACGGCTGTGCCTCAGTGCGCGAGAACTGCTCGAAGTACGTCTGTAAGTCTGCCGGTAGGTCGGACAATTTCGTACTAGCAGAGCGGAGTGCAACACGTAATTCATCGCTTCCTGCCCAGAAATCGTTATAGAACAAAAGGTGTGATCCGACATAAGTATCCTCAAAACAAGGGGTCGGTAACTCACGCAAGCGAGCGAGCTCATAAAGAATATAGTTGTATACGGTATGAGGCACTATCGCAAAAACAACTGCGTCAGGTTTAAAAGTATCCAATACTCCCGACCAGTAAGAAAGCATTGAATAATAGATATGTTTACGCTCATTGACCGACGCCGTGTCGTATCGTTTGTCCATCATAGAAAGCACGACTGACTCCGTGCGATACAACCGCTCGATCAATTCCAAGGAGGGGGGCGGAAACGAGGCATCCTTGAGTGCTTCTGCGGGTTTGCCGTCCCACGCGTCGTAGTGACCATGGAATACTGCGCCCTTCGGCGTTAAATGGGAAACGGAATGGTATCCGACCCAATAGACGATCTCGTGACCAGCATTCGTGAGCTCCTTTATCAAAACTCCAATCTCTGGTTGAGGTGTAGGCCAGACGAGCAGTATCTTCATATTAGGCGTAGCCGATAGCTTCCAAGAGCTGTTTCAGAAGCTTAGAATTGCTTTCAATTGTATTGAGCGGTTTCGCTTCCCCCTTCAAACATTTGAAGAAGTGGTATGAATCGTCCACGTACATCTGCTCGGCCCATGACTTCTCACCTTCTGTGCCGAGAGCGGCATCTACACCCGACTCATCGAATTCAGTCCATTTCTTGGTTCGCCGATCGTAATATTTTACTATCGCCTGTTTATAATCCCATACTATGACGCCGTTCTCACTGATAAATTTCGTGGTCCTTCCATAGGGGCTTTGGAGCATATCGGTGTGCAGTACAAGTTGCGGACCTGACTTGAATTCTAGAACGAAGTCGATGATATCGTACGTATCTATCTTGAGCTTTGATTTCTTCGTATAGACGGCGTTCATTTTCT
>CAYIJQ010000013.1:0-10294 GCA_964363795.1 uncultured Candidatus Saccharibacteria bacterium | reverse complement strand
ACTAGCGAGGACGGCGGTCCGAGCTCGAGGAATTTTTCAGCAGAAAAATATCCGTACTCCGAAATGTATACGCCGAAAAAGAGTTTCGACATTAAGACCCTAAATACAATCTCTTCTTCTTTAAATGCTCCTCGTACGTCTTACTGTAATGCGTGACGCTGTTCTTATCGGCAAGGTAGAAAAGATATCCCTTATCTATCGGCGTTACGGCAGCAAGGATGGCGTCAAGTGAAGGGCTCCCGATGGGTCCGGGCGGAAGACCTTTGTGCACGTACGTGTTGTAGGGATCATCGCTGACCAAATCCGCCGTTGTTAGGTCAAAGGTCCCCTTACCGAGTGTGTACAAAAATGTCGCGTCAACCTGAAGAAGCATACCTCGGTCAAGGCGTTTCCAAAGAACACCCGCTATTATCCGCCTATCTTCGGCATTACGCGCCTCGCGTTCTAGTATCGAAGCCATGATGATGACATCTTCAAGAGGTTTCCCAAAAGTATCTACCGCAGGCTTAATGGATTCTATATGTGCGTTAAAATTCTGCCGCAACGTACGCAACACCAAATCGTCATTTGCGTTCGGAAGGAAGAAATATGTATCGGGGAATAGGTATCCTTCCACGGGTTGCGCTGCTTTAAGAAATCGTTCTTCATTAAACCGCTCGAGATGCGCTCCAAACCGCGCCGCCATCTCTTTTGTTGTCGCTCCTTCGGCAACGCGGATACGAATTGGCTCCAATCCGTGAGCGCCAATGCCGATAGAGCGCGCTACAGAAAATAAACTCTGCGGTTCAGGGAACAGGTAATCTCCAAATTGAACATCTCGTTCGTATCCCAAAACAAAAACTGCGGCACGAAGCAGTATGGCCGAACGCACCACATGTTCCTTCTTTAAGAGGTTAGATATCTCCGAGAGTGGCATTCCTTCCGGTATTTCCACGAGCTTGTCGGTGGGAAATTCACTTGGAGGGCGCAAGAAAAAAACATACGAAAAAAATGCCAGTCCGCCGCACGCGGACAAAATTATTACAGTATGCCGATTGACGTTCGTACGAGAGCGTTCGCTTACTTTTTGAAAGACTTCTCGCCCACGCTCAACTACTCGTTCAATGAACTGTTTGTAAGGATCCATACCCGGTTAGTACAATTTCGAACTATTTCGTCCTACTTAGGGAGGTTTGGTGGCGGTTCTGCTTTGGTCGCGGAAATTCGCTCAAGACCAGGAGCTGTAATAGCCGTTGTTGGCGGATGCCACATCGTCGCGATAGGTTCGGTCGACATCATGTTGTGCGGCAAGACCCACGGCGTATAGAAGTGAGAGCGTCTGCGATATGCGTCGAAAAAGCGCCTGGCCTGCGAATACCAACGCATATCCCACAAATCTTGCCACGAATAATCAAAAGGGTTATGCCAACGACGAGGACGCATCTGATTCCCCCACTGCGGGTTCGCAATCGGACGCCATATCCAGCGTATGCCGGTATATTTTGATGCGTGGAAATCTTCTGGGGGAGCGATATACACACCTCGCGCGCCAACATTAAAGGGAAGCTTTCCCATGTTGCGGTCTATAGCTTTAATTTGCTCCGTTTGCCGGTGCTGCGGAATACGAACATACGAACGCCACTTGTCATGCGGGTCGTCAATTTCCCCCATAGTTTTTTTGCGAATTTCGTCTATCTCATCAGTAAGTAAGCCGACGAAACGACTCTCCGTACCGAACCACGTCTTCTTACTCGGTCGCATATCTCGACACATTGTGATGTTGAATTGTATCCACATCTGCTCCGTCGGCTTCAGACTGCTCAAGAGCTCGAGCGGCTGTGCTAGAGGATCTATCTTGTACTCTTCTTTCGGGTCTTTATCGAGCTCGAATTCTATATACGTGCGCAATTGGTACGCATCGTTTCTCGGCTCATACCGCCAGTCTGTGCAGAAACACTCGTGTTTTTTTGGGTCATATTGGAATTTTGATGCATAGTCTTCCGCTTCAATAAGTTCAATCTCTGGATACTGTGCATAAAACGCCGCTTCGACAATAGTGCGCCAACCTTTTCTCGTCCATACATAGAAATGTACCTCGCCACCAAATGAAGCAATCTCGAGAGAGAACCACGGGCGCACTTGTCCCTGATAGACACGATTGAAAAAGGTCGTCTCGCCTGAATCCGTCCACATTTGAGCGAGCACGGCTTCCATCGCGCGCGGAGATTTGACAAGATCGCGCGGGAATTTTACTTCGAGAAGTACCGGCGGCTGGCTCGCAATATACGAAGCTTGCGCCCACCAGATCCACGCCTTCCATCCGCCTATAATTGCAACAGGCGGCAACCATATGGGAAGAGTGCCAAATACCCACTCAAATGCGAAGACGGGCAGATCAGGAATGAGGCGCCACAGAACACCAAGAAGTCCGGTAAAAACGATACTCACCACAAGACCGCGAGAAATTCCCCAAAAACTGCCGAGGAAGTCGTCAACAATTGTGTGAAAATCGAAAGAGAGCAAATCTCCAATTCGCCCCCTGAATATATCAGCTATCGCAATCTGTTCTTGATCGTAATTTTGGAACATGAAGGAAATTGTAGCATGTTTGCATTGGGGAATATTCCGTTCCCCAAGGCTCTGCGGGGTCGCTGTCTGCGGTTACTACCGCAGCGCTGACTCTCGGCTCGTCAGCCTGTGAGACACCCCGCAGAGCCTTGTCTCACTCCATTCCCGATCAGACGTGCGAGAGGGGAAAGAGCTTGAGCGAAACTTGTTCCGGCATGTGCTTGTCCCGTCTGCCCTTACAGGACAGGGCCCAGCTAAGGAGAGGGCGGCGGCCCGAGCTTGAGGAATTTTTCAGCAGAAAAATATCCGTACTCCGGAGAGCATGTGCCGGAAAAGAGTTTCGTAGCAACTACTTGGAAAGAGTGTACTTCCCATCTGGAAGACGACCGAAGACGTTACTCTGGAGATTGACCGCGATGGTAGCGTCTTTCACGTACCGTTCACGCTTCACACGATCGATTATTTCGTCGCGCGTAAGAGGACCTTCTTTAAGCAAAATGTTCTTAATGACCTCGCGAACAACACCCGGCTCATACCCCCACTCCTTAAGAGCGTAGAGCCCACGCCCCACGAGGACGAAACGGTTGTCCTTGATGAGTTCGTTGTGAGTTGTCGCTGGGTGCGCCTTTCTGCTGAATAGTTTCTCAATGCCCTTGGCAACCTCACTGAAGTGCATCGGGGAGCCATGTCGTTTGAGCGTGAGGTATGCAAAATCACGCGTATTCTTTATGCGGACATGCGGCGATTCCATCCTTCCCCACTCACCCAAAGGATTCTTACCGACACGCTTCGATATGAGAAGCCAGCGTGAAAGCACTTCCGGTGGACGATTTTTTATACCCTCCTGCTTTAAGTGTTTCGCAAAAAGCTCCAAAAATTCTTCTTCTGGGGTGAGACGGGTCGGTTCCGTTGTTTCGTGCAGAGTGGTAAGGGCCCGTTCAACCGCTTCAGCAAGTTGCTCATCCGCATGCCATCTCGCTTTGAAGTGCGCATTCTCACGGCGATCACTGAAGTGATGGCTAACGGTAAGAAGGAAGATGATGTGGTTGCGGTCTGTTTCGCTTTTAGGCATTTCAGCGAGAATAGTTTCCTCGGCGACAATCCCTCCGAGTGCATGGAGTGCGCGTTTGAGGTCTTCCCAGGTCGGTGCGTGTGCAGTGTAGGCTTCAGATTCCCTGACAGCGGCAAGGCTGTGATGTTCGATCTGGCGGATGCGTTCGCGTGTGATGCCGTATTCCTTTCCAATAGCGTCGAGAGTCCGCAGTTCTCCCTTGGGAGACAGTCCAAAACGGTCCGTAAGGACTTTTCGGGAACGCTCTGGAAGTCCTGCTAGGAGGTCTTTAGTGACGGATTTAGGCGCAAAAGACAGCATAAATAAGACTATTTGACTATCAAAATATAGTGTGTCTTACCTTATATCAAGCGGAAGGGCCCCTGTCAATTTACTCGTTATTCACCTCCGCCTTCAAGCGAAAGGTACTGCTCGGGTGGAATCTGTGCAGGCGTGCAAGCATGGTCTCCTGCGAAGCAGGAGTTGCACGCTGAACCTAAGGACGCATTTCGCTCCAAATGCGTCCGGGTGCCACCCGAGCAGTACTCCGAGCACCTTTTCCACACGAAAGACACATTCTAGCGTTTTTCCCTCACATTAACGAAAATCCTCCTGTGATAGTATTTCCGTATGGCAGAAAAAGCTCTCCGAGTCCCACCGCAAGATGTCGAGATGGAACGTGCGCTCCTCGGCGCGCTTTTGCTCAACCAGAACGCCATGTATGAGGTCGCGGACCTCGTCAGCATAGATTCGTTCTACGCAGGCAAGCATCGTACGGTATTCGATGCGATGCTTGGGCTTTACGCTAAAGGCGAACCGATAGATGTCGTCACTCTTTCAGGTAAATTGAAGGAACGCAAACAGCTTAGCGAGATCGGTGGCTCTGCTTTCCTTTCGGAGCTTACGAGTGCTGCAGCTTCCCCAGGAAGTGCCCGCCACTACGCACAAAGTGTCCAGACGAAGTATGTTCTCCGCTCCCTCATAGACGCGGCGGCAAAGATTGGCGAATTGGGTTTTGAAGAAGACCGGGAAATCGAAGAGGTGCTCGATGAGGCTCAAGCAGCGATTTTTTCCGTCTCACAAGCGCCGATGCTCCGGAACTTCACCTCCATCAAAGAAGAGCTCGCGGAAGCGTGGGAGAGGCTTGAGCATCTTCAAAAGCATGAGTCGGCGCTCCGCGGAATCCCGACGGGCTTTGCGCAGCTCGATAATCTTTTGGCCGGTCTCCAAAAATCCGACCTTATACTGCTTGCCGCGCGTCCTTCAATGGGTAAGACCGCGCTTGCCTTGGACATCGCGCGACAAACAGCGACAAAATACGGCACATCTGTTGGCATATTCAGTCTCGAAATGAGCTCTCAACAACTGGTAGATCGAATGCTTGCCGCGCAGGCAGGCGTCAACGCTTGGCGTTTGCGCACGGGAAAGATAAAGACCGAAGATGAGTTCGAACGGCTCCAGCAAGGTATGGGCGTCTTATCTGAGGCACCCATTTACATTGACGATAAACCATCCTCGACAGTACTCGGAATGCGCTCAATTGCACGGCGCCTCAAGATGGAAAAGAAGTTGGGATTGATAATCATCGACTACCTCCAGCTCATCACTCCTACCCACGCGCGCGGTGGGGATTCCATGGTGCAACAAGTGACGGAAATATCACGCGCTCTGAAGGCGATGGCGCGTGAGCTCGATGTGCCCGTCCTAGCTCTTTCTCAACTCTCCCGAGCAATCGAGACTCGCCGCGGCCGACCACGACTTTCCGACCTTCGTGACAGCGGAAGTCTTGAACAAGACGCCGATGTTGTCATGTTCATCCACCGCGAGGACAAGATGAACGACACGTCGGACCGCCCCGGTATTGCCGAAATACTTGTAGAGAAACACCGCAACGGCCCTACGGGGAAAGTGGAACTGCATTTTGATGAGGAGAAAACCACGTTCCGTTCAATCGACAAGAGTGATTTCGGCGACTTCAGCTCTGAAGCGAAGGTCGAGGAAGCGTCGCCATTTTAAACACAGTTCGTAATCCGTAGAACATAGTGCGTAGTTAGATACGCTCTGATATTCTGTGCTTTGTGATTACGCTCTACGTTTTACAACCTATGTACTAATTGTATGGATTCCATTGAACAACTGACCTCCCTGCTCGAGCGTTTCCCTGGCGTCGGGCCTCGACAGGCGGAGCGCTTCGTACAGTTCATCCTGCGTTCCTCACCAACGTTCCGCAGCGAACTCATCGATTCAATGAAAAAACTTGGTGATACGGTGCATCAATGTTCAACATGTTACCGATTTTTTTCTGAACCTGCGCACGTGGGGCACGTTGGCGCACATGTGAAATCTTGCGGTATCTGCACGAGTCCTAAGCGCGATCGAAGCACGTTGCTTGTCATAGCAACTGACGCCGATCTTGCCGCTCTTGAAAAGAGTGGCACGTATCGTGGCCTGTACTTTATATTTGGCGGCACGGTTTCTCTTGCTTCAGAAGAGACAAAACATCTCCGTGCCAAGGAGCTTTTGAGATCAATCTCCGGGCGCGTCAAAGAGGGACTTACAGAGGTCATTCTTGCGTTCCCTGCAAATCCCGAAGGTGACGCGACTACTGCGCGTGTCCGCGAGGCACTTGTAACTGCTTCTCAAGGCAAGCCATTTAAAATATCAACACTCGGACGTGGACTCTCTACAGGCAGTGAGCTGGAATATGCTGACCCTGACACTATCAAGAATGCACTTGACGCGAGAAAATAGAACCTCAAACGGGATGCTATAATGTAATTAGGCACCAAGTTATCGAAAACGCCCCCAAAGAGGGGGCGTTTTTAATTTGGAAATGGAATCTTCTTACGGGAGAGCTGTAATCCTAACTTTCGTGTATGGCTGGCGATGACCTTTCTTTTTGAAGTAACGGCTCTTCTGACGATAGCGAATAACAGTAATTTTCGGGGCGCGGCCTTCCTCTATAAGTTCACCGGACACCTTTGCACCCGTGATATATGGAGCGCCGACTTTTGTTTCAGAACCGTCGTCAGTAAGAAGTACTTTATCGAACGTTATCTTGTCACCTGTCTTTCCTGTGTCCGACAACTTTTCAACATTCAAAACACTGTCCTGTGTTACGAGGTATTGCTTCCCGCCCGTCTCGATTATCGCTATCTTAGCCATATATTGAGTCGCAACTATACCGTATGTTCCCTGCTGCCGCAAGGTAGGCACTTGACCACGTGAGTCAAAGGTCCACAATGGCGGCGGCGACTGTAACGTGGGGAGGTATCCATGACCACGTCTGCCCACTTCCCTCTTAGCGAGGAAGAAGACCGTAAGGAAGCTGCCGCGTTCCGGCGCGAGTTCTTCGGAACGATGGTGGTCGTTGGTGCGATCAGCCTCGGCCTTGTGGTGGCAGGATTCATCGTCGGGGTCAAGCTTGGCCTCATCTGATGAAGAAACGGGTCCGCCGCTTCGCGACGGACCCGCTCACTTTTTAATCGTTCATCGCTGAAGTGGGTCGCTCAAGGAGCGGCGATTCCAATTCTGCCGATTCCCCCGTAATACGCAGAACGTCTTTGTCTATCTTCCCTAGTTCCTTTGAACCCGCATTGAAGTGGTTTACCGTTGTGGAAAGTGAGTTGCCCAATTTTTTGTAGTAATCCTGATACGCATTCAGGTGTCGCCCGAGTGCCTCAACATTTTTCGCGATATCTTTTGCAGTCTCTTCTATCTTGAACGCCTTGAAGCCATAGAGGACGGATTGGAGATAGGCGGCAAAAGTCGTCGGACTTACGATAATCACCTTTTTTTCGTTGTATGCGTAATCTATCAGGTTGCGCGTGTTCACTTTGACCGAACCGACTTCATTAATAAGGAGATCGTAATAAATGGCTTCCGCAGGGATATACATGAAGGCGAATGGGAGCGTGCCGTCTTTCGGACGCACATATTTCGCTGTTTCGTCGATGCGCATCTTGAGGTCGTTCTTGAACTGTTTTTCAAGGTCCACACGTTGAGCATCGTCTACCGCATTCACGAGGCGGTTGTAGTTGTCGAGTGAAAATTTCGCATCTATCGGGATTATCCCCTCTTTCGTCTCAATGATGGCGTCTACGGTGTCTCCTCCTGGAAATTCATATTGCATTTTGTATTGGCCGGGCGGAAGTATGTTGGAAAGGATGAGCTCGAGCGATGCCTCGCCGAGATTACCCCGCTGCTTTTGGTGCTTGAGGACTTTCTCAAGATTTGCGAGCTGCTCGGCAATTACCATGAAACGGGTCGTCGACTCATTCGTCTTTGTCTGCTCCACGCGGACTTCCGTAAGTTGTTTGGCAACAAGGTCTCTGATATCACTCGCGAGACGTTGGGATTCGCCAAATTGCGCACGCATGCTCTCGAACATCCTACTCGTCCCCTCACCGAGCTTTGTATCAAGAGCTCGTGATAACTCCTGCATTTGTCCCTGCAAAAGCACAAGCCCCTGTGTATCTTGTGGCTGATTTCGCTTCCACAAAAAATACGCGAGGAGAGCAAGATTAGCGACGAGAAGCACAATGACAAGCCATTCCATATATGTATTTTAACAGAAGACACGTCTTGACACACCCTCGGCGGAGAGAGAGATTGCAGGTAGGAGGTGACGAAATGTTCGAGATGAAGGCGATTGCGATGGTGTTAATTCTGGGACAATCGACACCCTACACCATCGAAATACATCCGAGCGGTGGGCCGTTTCAAACCAGAGCGGCTTGTCTGTCGGCCATTGAGCAAGCGGTCAAGGATTTCGGACGCGGATTCGAGGAAGGAATGCGCGAGGCTGACATGCGCTGGCAAATTCGAATTCGTGGGTACTGCACAAGAGCGCCCACCGAACCATCCGCGTGACGACGTGCCGCCGGCCCAAGACGTAGGGCCGGCGGCAATCTATTTGCTATACTCCACATCAATGCTCACCCAAAAAATACGCACTGACATGATGACCGCGATGAAGGCGCGGGATGCTCTGCGCCTAGATACGCTTCGCGGAGCCTTAGCCGCATTCACGAACGAGCTCGTCGCTAAAGGCCGCAAGCCGACCGAAGAACTCGCGGACAACGACGCGGTAACAGTGCTTAAACGTCTTGCAAAACAACGAAAAGAAGCAGTAGAGGTATACACGAAAGGCGGTCGCGCGGAACTTGCCGAGAAAGAATCGAAGGAACTCAAGATAATCGAGGAGTATTTGCCGCAAATGGCGAGCCGCGAAGATATAGAAAAAGTGGTGCGGGAAAAAATGGCAGGCATTGATCCTTCCGACAAGGCCGCAGTGGGCAAACTAACTGGCGCTGTGATGAAAGAACTTGACGGCAACGCAGACGGCGCTCTTGTGAAAGAAATAATAGGAGACCTGCTGAAGTAGTTGCTGTACCTTTCCCGTTGTGGAATAGTGCGGTCAGTTAGAGTACAAACCGGTCCAACCGCGAGGAGGCGGAGGCCATGCTAACCCAACTTACCTTGGTCGATGAGGTGATCATCGCCTTGCGTGGGCTTCGGCCGGAAGACCGAAAGCTCATCAATCCAGCGCTTGCGGAGAAAGCGTTTGCGCTGGTGCTCAAAAAGCGTACGCGCACGATAAATCCCGTGAAGGATAAGCGCGAGGCAGTACGCTATACCCTTTCTGAACTCCATGTTGGAGCGTCGGGGTGGCGAGAAAAGCGCAGAAAAGTATTCGCCGCATACTGGCGGCTTCTCCGTAAACTACTGGACAACCGTGAAGATCGAAACAAGTGGAGGGCTACATGACGAAGCAAGGTTACCCTCCGGTACGCAATGATGAGGTGGCGGCAGCGTTTCGTTACCTGAGGAATCACCCCAAGTACACGGGGCTCATGGCCCCGAAGAAAACACTGTGGGTAGACTGGTTCCTCCTCCTCGTCATCATGGAAGAGGTGATGGAGAGGCGTACGCCAAAATCCAAGTTGGCAATGCTCATGGGGACAGTAGTGCGCGAATTCATCCCTGACATCAACAAGGCAACCAGATTGCTTGGTGAAGCGTACCGAGATGCTGGGATGGAAATTTTCAGGCGTCGAAAGAGATGGCAGCGGATACTGCGGAAGAAGAAGGCGGCACGAACCGAATCTGAACATCCTGAAGACAGCCCCGGGCAGTATCGTCTGACCTAATGAACGGAAATGGACTAGGAGCGGGACTTCGTGAGCCCGCTCCTTTTTTGTGTATGAAGTACATACCGCCACGGCTTCTTCGCCCACTTCCCCGCATAGGCGACGCCTATGCGGGGAGTTCGTTTTATATTTTTCGGATGTACTCTCACTCCCCTGTCCTCTATCCAAAGACCGGTCTTCTTCGAGAGTTTTTTGTTATTCAAACGCTTATTTATGCTAAGCGCTTTTGTGAGCCGCGCCGGCCCCTCAATGGTGCCGGTTCCACGAATAAGCACCGCCGCTGGATATTTCTCCTTGCCACACACGATATTGAGCATCCAGTGCATTCCATAGGTAAAGTACACGTAAACCGTACCCGCTTCTCCGAACATCGGGGTATTACGCGGGGTCTGCCCGTGACTCGCATGCGACGCTTTATCGTGAAATCCATCGTACGCCTCCGTTTCTGTGATGAGGAGCGCAGTGGTTTTTCGACCCACTTTTCGCACTAGATATTTTCCTAAGAGTTCTCGCGCAACGACCAAAGTCGGCCGCTCGAAAAAAT
>CAYIJQ010000012.1:0-10576 GCA_964363795.1 uncultured Candidatus Saccharibacteria bacterium | reverse complement strand
TTGATATTCACTATCTTGTATTTCTGGAGACCTTTCGGAGTTTCGAACGAGAACATATCACCTTTCTTTTTTTCCATCAGAGCTGAGCCCAGCGGCGAGAGGTGCGAGATCTTGTGCTCTTGCATGTTTGCCTCGGCGGAGCCCACTATCTCATACACGTGCTCATCTTTTTCACCTTGTTTTTGTATCGTTACGAAGCTTCCAAGGCTGACCTTATTCCCTTTCGTGTGCTCAATGATACGCGCACGTGCGAGTTGCTCCTCGACGTTGCGAATACGGTCTTCCGTCGCAGCCTGAAGGTTACGCGCCTCTTCGTATTCGGCGTTCTCAGAAAGGTCCCCGAGTGAGCGAGCATACTCAAGCTGCTCCGCGATCTCGCGCCGGCGGACGGTCTTTAAATGTTCGAGCTCTGTCGTGAGCTCGTCGAATTTTTCCTTACTCAAATAGTTCGTATCGTCATTCATAGGTATCGCTCGCGTGGCGTGCACTTTTCGGAGTCGCTGTCTGCTGCTGCTGCGGCAGCGCTGACTCTCGACTCGTCAGTCTGCGAGACACTCCAAAAAGTGCACACCTCCGCTCGCTGTATGTTGATGAGGTCGCTTCGCGTCATATGTATGTCTGATGCGCGCGCATTATACCGTAGTAAGGTAAAAGTCAAAGGGTATTTGCCCTTACTTCACGTATTCTGGTTTATTCGCTATGAGCCACTCAAAGAATGGTCTGAGCCCAGGGGCTGCGCCTGAGAGCGTTCCTGCCGGCGCATGTTCCAAGACTACTGCATACGCAAAGCGTGGGTTCTCACTCGGCCAATACCCCACGGACCACGAGTTCATCCACTGGTTACGTGAGCCGATCTCGGCGGTTCCCGTTTTTGCTGCTATCTCAATTCCCGGAATGTTGAGTACTTTGACCGTGGCATCCTGTCGTGCTGACGTTACCGCAAGTCTCATGCCGTCCCGTATCACTTGCAGGTCAGCATCTGTGATACCTACCTTTCTATACTCCGGCGTTGAACTCGCAATAACGTGTGGCACAAAGAGTTTTCCGCTCGCGACCGCTGTAATAAAGCGGACCGCCTGCAGTGGCGTCACTTGAAAGCCGAACTGTCCTATCGCTGTGTGGTACGTATCCCCTATCCTCCACGGATCATCCGGGCCAAACACAGCCTCTTTCCATTCAGGAGTTGGTATGACGCCCTCTTCTTCTCCCCACAGTGCTATACCGCTCAAATTCCCAAGACCGAAGAGGCGCGCATATTGGTCGAGCTTTTCTATGCCTAGACCTTTTTGCGAACCGTATCCGCCGCCTATCGTGTAAAAATATTCATCAGACGATACAGCAATCGCGGTCCGCATGTCCACGGCTCCGTGAACAGTCCAGTCGCGGAAAATAGATGGTTGTTCTGGGTTATACGGATTGGGAATACTGATGGCACCTGTCGAGATTACCTCTTTCTCTGGCGTAATGAGGTGTTCGGCTAACGCTCCCGCTGCAAAGATGGGCTTCACGATAGAACCAGGCGCATAGAGGCCCGCAATCGCTCGATTCAAAAGTGGCGCGCGCAAAGAGGCTGAAGCTTTTTCAACTTCAACTGCGTCACCGGCAGTGAATGCTGCATTGTCATATTCCGGAAAACTCGTGAGTGCAAGAAGTTCACCCGTTCTCACATCCATAATGACCGCGGCGCCTCCCAAGAAGCCTTGACGATCAGCGTGGCTGGAAAGCAGTGCATAGAGCTTACTTTGCACCTCGGTATCGACTGAGAGCACTATGTCTTCACCATTCTTCGGAGGAATGACGATGTTCTCCCGACTGATAGCCCCATGTGCATCCGTTTCGACCATTCGACTTCCGTTTTTCCCACCCAAAACGTCATTGAACGCCAGTTCAACGCCGGAAACACCCGCGTAATCTTCCCGCCACCACATACCACGTGCGTCAGCTTTTGGATACCTAACAAATCCGAGAATGTGAGCGAGCCCCGGAAAACCAATGTAGCGGCGCAGAGCATAGATAGAGCTTGTTGCCGAGGTGGTAGTACTTGCTACATGGCTCTCCAATTGTGTCTCATTCCATGCGAGTTCACGCCCTGTGCGATCAAAAATACGCCCTCGTGTTGCGAATACTACGGAGCGATCGAGCCGATTATTACGCGAAATGTCCGCATACGCTTCTCCTCTCTGCACTTCGAGATGAAATGTGCGCCCCGTAAATATGAGTATGACTGCGAGAAATGCAATGCCAAGACCGAAAATAGCTGTCGGGGCAACGGGCTGTACGACGCGAGCTTCAAATTGACCTTCATTCCGCCCCGGAAGATTGGATGAATCCAGGAATATCTCGTCGGGTGCTATTTCGTGCATCACTGACCCATTTCTCTTTTTCCTAAAAGAGTTCATACCCGCACACTACCTTTGGTATCGTTGCATAATGTTTTCGTGATTTCCACTACAGAGGAACGACATTATATACATTGCCTGTTTAGTCTCCTGACGTTGAGCGTGCAACAAAAACATAATACCAAAGATAGTGTGCGGGCATACCCGTTACACAAGGATTTCTTTGCGAAGCGGCTCCAATCCCCACACGAGGGCAATCGCCGCAATGGTGAAAAGAGGCAGTGGATAAAAGAATGCTCCCGGCAACCACAAGAAATCGACGAGGATACCAATTGCGAACACTTCCCATGGGCGAAAACGGAGTGCAAGGATGCCCATGGAAATAAGCGGCAACCATGGTGGTGCGAACAGTGCGCCCAATACTCCGACGACTGCGATTACTACGCGAACGCTATTGCTGCGCAGGAAGTACATATACGAATCGAATCTCGTTCTGATTTATGGGAAAGCGGATATACACGACCTGAGAAGCATCTCCTGCATCCTCCACAACTTTGCCTACGATACCTATCGGCTTCCCGCCTAATGTCGCCGATACAACTGGATCCCCTGCAGCGACCAATGCCTCGCGTGGGATTTCCCCACGCGCTTGCCCTCCTCCCCGCCCTAGAACGGAAATACCGACCTCTCGAATAACGGCGTCGGTCGTAACGCCCGGCGCGAAAATTCCTTTGACAAGAGATGTGTGCGCCCCCGCTTCTTCAATGCGACCAATAACAAAACCACCGTCCGCCGACTGGCGGAGCGAATCACCTACGAGAACAATGCTTCCAGAACGAACGCCGTCTTCCGTGCCTGCTCCTATCAAAAAAGTACCGTACGGCGATGAGCGGAATGATGATACGACGGGTGCCGTGATGCCACGAGACCCTTCTGCAAGATGCACGAGGCCTTGAAGGGCAGCATTCTCTTCCCGGAGAACATCGAAGGCGGCAGCGCGCATCTGGAGTTCTGATATTTCACCTCGTAGAGATTGATTCTCCTCCTCAAGTGCGCGGCGAGTTGAGAAGAACCCGCTCCCGAAGATGGCGTCGCCCGCATGAGTCCCGACACTCCACACGTTCGCCCCCCCAAGACGGACCGCTCCGCGAAGATTTCCACCAGAGATGCCGTCAATAATAAAAATGATAACGACAAGAGCAGTCCCCCAAAAGAGACGTCGCCTATCTCTTTTCACATTACTCTGTCGGTACGAGTTCATCGTCGCTCTTCACTAATGCTTCCCGGTATGAATTAAGGTCAGAAAGCACGATGCCTGTACCACGTACGACGGCGGTCAGGGGATCGGGCGCTACGATGACGGGAACCCCCAAGGATGACGCGAGGTATTCCGGAAGTCCGCGGATCAAAGCCCCTCCTCCTACAAGATAAATACCTCTTTGCATGACGTCTGAAACAATCTCAGGAGGTGTCGTTTCTAGCACTTCTTTCACGCTTTCAATCAACTCCTCTACGGAGTGGCCGATCGCGTTCCGGACATCTTGGTCCGTCACAACTATCTCACGAGGAAGCCCGGTCACAATATCGCGCCCGCGCGCGATCGCTTCGAGCCTTTCTCGCGGAGCATTGACCGACCCAACGGCAATCTTAATTTCTTCAGCGCTTTTGCTTCCTATGAGTAGTTTGAATTCACTTCGCGTATGGCCGACGATATCCGTATTAAAACGATCTCCCGCTATCCGTGCGTTCTTTGAATTTACGATGCCCCCAAGAGAAATAACGCCAACATCAGTGGTACCTCCGCCAATGTCTATCACCATATTTCCCCGCGGTTCATGGATAGGCAGTTCGATGCCGATAGCCGCCGCGAGCGGCTCTTCTATGATGTGTACTTCTCGTGCACCGGCTGCACGTGCTGCGTCGCGCACTGCGCGCACTTCGACAGATGTGATGCCCGATGGCACACCGACACAGACACGCGGTCCTAAAAGTTTCGCATGTCCTTCTTGCGCTTTACTTATCAAGTATGAAAGCATTTCAGACGTAACTTCGAAATCCGATATGACGCCGTCTACGACCGGTTGCACAGCAACAATGTGCGAGGGAGTCCTGCCGAGCATGTCTTTCGCCTGTTGGCCGACTGCAACGACTTGTCCGGTCTTTTGGTTCATCGCAACAATAGACGGCTCGTTGATGACGATGCCACGGCCTTTCACGTAGACGAGCGTATTCGCTGTGCCGAGGTCTATGCCGATGTCGTTCGAAAGCCAGCTCAATATCCGTTCCTTATAGTCTCGCAATTGTTGTCCGAAGCTTTTCATAATTCAGTACAATTATTTGCTCAGGTACTCGATAATACTACTTTCCGGTACGAGCTTTGTGGCACCATTTCCGCGCTCTGAGACTTCAACACCGCCTTCGGACATTGTCTTTTCTGAAACAACGAGACGAATGGGAATGCCAATAAGGTCTGCGTCTGCAAATTTTTCTCCCGCTCGGATATCGCGGTCATCATAGAGCGCTTCGATACCATTCTCCTTTAGAAGTTCGTACAATCGATCCGCTTCCGCCACAACGTCGTTATTACCACCCGATATCGAAATTATGTGCACCGGATACGGTGCGATACTCTTCGGCCACACTATCCCCTTCGCGTCCGAAAGCAATTCGACAACAGCGCCCATGATGCGCCCCGGTCCGATGCCGTAGCAGCCCATAACAACGGCTACTTCTTTGCCTTTTTCGTCCTTATAGGTTAGCCCGATAGCATCGGAAAAACGTGTGCCGAGTGGAAAAATGTTACCCACTTCTATCGCTTTCACTTCTTCGAGCTCCACTTTCTTAAGACCCAAATCCGCAAGTACCTCGTCTGTGTACACTTCCTTATTGACCGCAATTTTCTTGGCGCGATTTACATAAATGGTGTCCTCGCCTGCCGGACAAACCGTCTGGAATTCGTCACTATATTTTGAGAATGAACCGCCGGAAGCGAACGTGCGGAACGTATACTCGCCTATTCCTGCACGTTCGAATATCCGCACATATGCGACTGCGCACTGCTCATAGAACGTGCGGAACTCTTTCTCGGTACGATTGAATGAATACAGATCTTTCATCACGAACTCGCGCGTGCGCATGATGCCGCTTTTGGCGCGCTTTTCGTTCCGGAACTTAGTTTGGAATTGATACACGTACCGCGGAAGGTCCTTGTACGACTGCACATATTCCGTCATGAGCGCCGTCAGAGGTTCTTCGTGCGTCGTCGCAAGTCCCAACTCTCCGCCATCCTTCAACATCGTCTTGAACCAGATGTCAATCGCGTCATCCGCCCAACGTCCTGTTTTTTTCCAAAGCGAAGGGCTCTGGAGCGCGGTGAGCGTTATCTCTTGTCCCCCTATCGCGTTCATCTCTTCACGGATGATGTTCTCTATATTCTTAAAGACACGAAGTCCAAGCGGCAAATATGAATAGGCGCCTGCCATCTCCTTGTGGATATACCCCGCCCGGATGAGAAGTTCCGCGTTCTTTGCGACCTCGTCTTTCGGCGCTTCTTTTCGTGTTTTGGTGAAGAGTTGTGATTGCCGCATGTTAGATTTTGTTATGAGCGAAGCGAATTAGAAAATCTTACACCCCGTAGCAAACTCAACAAAATGTCTTGAAATACGAGCAAATCGAGTGTTGAGAGTTTTGCTACTGGGGTAGCTCGAGTATTGTACGGGGAAAAGCACTCTCACGCAAAATCGAAGCGGTCGGGGGATCTCTCCTCCGACCGCCAGTCATAAGCGACCTTACACCTCGATGCGGACTACGAGGTTTTGCACCTGGACGAGTGTCTTCGTTCGAGAGTGTCCGACGCATGCGCCCCCATAGGCGTCCGCGTATGTGTCATGCACATCGAGATACTGGATGTCGACCCAAATTCCAAGAAATTCCATGTCGTCAGGTATCGACACATCTCCCCTGTAAGAGACCCCCCTCGCGTAAATCAGATGCGTCCGCGCGCTAGCCGGGATCGCGAGCGCTTGGTGAAGATAAAACGCCAGCGCCTGCTCACATGGCGATACCAGGTTTGCTTTCGCCATCGCCCGCACGTAGTTCGCGGTAATGTCGTACTCGGCATGGAGTGCGCCGTGACCGCTTCTGTTGTGCGGGTCCCAATCAATTGACACCACACGCGTCATCATGAGCGGATGGTACCGCAAGAGTACCAACAGCTCCTCGTGGTCGTACGGACGCCGGGCGTCTAGAATTTCGGGATTAACTGTTTCCATTCCGCCGCTCCCTAGAACAATCTCAAAACCCCGAGAATGGGGCCTGCCGAATTTGTAGCCTAGAAACGTCTCCACGTCGAGGAGTGTGTTTTTTCGTCCAAGAAAAGTTGTGCGAAAAACTTCAGGACAACAATCGCGCGATATCGTTGTACGTTACAGTAACCATTAAAAAGATGACGAACGCGATACCAAGCGCGTTCAAGATGCGCAGTGCGATACGTGATGCGTTACGACGTATAACAGCTTCGACTCCTAAAATGAAGAGTCGACCACCATCAAGAGCAGGAATAGGAATAAGATTTATGATGACGAGATTTACCGATATGAACGCGGCGAGCGCCAAGACGTTGCCTAAGCCCGTCTCAGCCGCTTGACCGACAACGCCCACGAGTCCCACGGGACCGACGATATTTTGAAAAGCTGGTTTACCACTGAACATATCTTTCAGGATGCCCCACAATCCTCCTGCCACTGTCCCGAATGCATCCCACGTGGTGAAGAACGCTTCTTTCGCAGCTTGAGAAGGTGGGAGTGGCTCCGTACTTACCATGACGAGCGAAATCCCTACCGCGGGTTGTTCTGCCGCATCAGGAATGACTGCGTGCGCTGGTCGTACCGTGACTACCGATGTGACACCGGCGCGAAGATAGGAGAATTCCAGAGATTCCCCTCCGCGCGCACGTACAAACTCCGTAACGGATCCCGGAGTGAGCGCTTCTGGCGCATTGCCATCGCTCGCTGACACATCCACAAGCTGGTCTCCCGCTATAATTCCCGCCGCAGCTGCCGGCGAGCCGGGTACTACATCAGCTATCAAAAGCCATTGATGTGTCCCCGGTGTTACTTCCTCCACCACACGCGGAACACCGATGGAGAGAGCGCCGAAAAAAAGTCCCCACGCGGCAACTAGATTCATGAAAACTCCGGCAACGAGGATGATCGCTTGTACGCCTCTCCCCTTGTCTACAAAACTCCCTTTGCCATGTTGTCCTTCCCCTATGTCCCCAAAAAGCCGCACGAATCCCCCAAACGGTATCCAGTTCAACGTGTATTCGGTATCCCGCCACTTCCCGAACGTGAATGCTCGTGGAGGATATCCGACACCAAATTCTTCCACCCGCACACCGAAGAGTTTCGCAACAAGAAAATGACCGACCTCATGTACAACAATGAGAAAACCGAGTATCCCGATAACTAGAAGGACCGTCATGGAGCAAAAGTTCAGCTGCTCATTTCCTTCTCTTTATTTTCGAACGCTTTCTCTAAGTCCTCATTCACTTTATCTACCTTTTTTTGCAATTCATCCTTGAGCCGGAATTTATCGTCTTCGGACAGCGTTCCTTCCTTCTCCTCCGTTTGTATTTCTTTCCACATTTCGTCGCGAGCGCCACGCAAAGTCATACGCGCCTCTTCTAGTTTTCCCTTAGCGAGTTTTATCAGTTGTTCCCGCCGTTCGGAAGTCAACTCTGGGAATGCGACGCGTACCGAGGCGCCATCAGAAGATGTTCCTACGCCAAGATCTGCCGCTGCAATGGCGCGCTCAACGTCTTTCAATGTCCCCGCGTCAAACGGTTGGACGCGGAGCGTTCGAGCGTCTTCAACACCGACATTCGCTACCTGTTTTAGCGGCATCATCGAGCCGTATGCAGAAACAGAAATACTATCGAGGATTGCGGGTGAAGCGCGACCCGTGCGGAGCCCGCGATACTCGCGTGAGAGCCACTCTTTCGCCGCCGATGCCTTGCCATCAAATGTTTTGAAATCGTATGACATAATTTAGAAGAATATCATATTTGCGGCATTAAGAGCGCCACTTGCTCCAAAAGAGGCTTTACGAGTGCTCCCTTATCCGTCACGTATTTGCGGGCACGGTAAATAGCATGTAATCCTTCGCGCGGAGAATTCTTCGCAACCATCTGTTCGAGAGAAGAGAGGAATGCGAGTATCGCGCTCATATCACGCTTGTCATCCTCATCTTTTTCCAAAAGAGGCTTCAACATGTCGATGCGTCTCTCGGGAAGAGCTGCGAGGAACGTCTTCGCGTCCACAAGTCCTTCAGCTACTCCCTTCTCTCCAGAAAACACGAGCCGCTCTACCCGTGAGCGTATCGTTGCTAAGAGACCATTCGGCGACGGTACGATGATGAAAAACATCGCATCTGCGGGTGGCTCCTCCAAAGTTTTCAGAAGCGCGTTCTGTGCTTCCGTCGTCATACCAGGTGTTGCGATAACGAATGCGCGCCGAGCACCGGTCATTGCACGCGCTCCAGCACGTTCGCGAAGCTCGCGTGCCTCCTCGACACCGAAATGTGTATACGTGCGCACATACACGTCCGGATTCCCGCGCGTCTGGACACCCTGCTTCTCTAAGAGTGCGAGCACTTCCGGTATCTGTTCCGTGGTTCCTGCAGCGAGATATGCATGTCCCGTGAGAGATGTCTTCATGCGCACAGTATAATTCAATATTATACCCACGGGGTTATTTTTGACAGTTTGAGCCATTCTTCCCTTAAAAATAACTACGCCATGGGTTCCGCGTGAGTAACTGGCTATCGTTTGGTAATAATAGCTTTTTTATACGCGTCTAGATGTTTGAGAGCCTCCCCTGTTCCCTTCGCAACGCAGAACGGCGCATCTTTGCCTAAGCGCGCCTTGACACCGGTGCGGCGGAACACGAGCTCGGGAAAATTCCGTAAAAGCGAAGAGCCACCCGTCATGATGATGCCGTTATCTATGATGTCAGCAGCTAATTCCGGCGGCGTGTCCTGAAGAACATCTTTGATGGCATTCACAATGGTGCGAAGTTCACGTCCTATGGCACGCACAACTTCATTCGTCGAGAAATCTATCGAGCGCGGAAGCCCGGTCAAGTGGTCGCGACCTTTTATCGTCATGAAGAGTTCCTCATCAACGGGTGTTGCGGAACCTATCTGTATCTTTATTTCCTCGGCCATCTTGTCGCCGATGCCGAGGTTGTAATTTTTCTTGGTGTAGTCAGCGATAGCGTGATCCAAGGAGTTCCCTGCACATTTGACGGAAGTCGATGCGACAATGCCCCCCAAAGAAATAACCGCGACATCCGTGGTGCCTCCTCCAATGTCCACTATCATATGTCCACGAGCTTCGTGAATAGGAATGCCCGCGCCGATAGCGGCCAAAATGGGCTCTTTCACGACGTACGCTTCTCGCGCGCCCGCTTTAGTTGCTGCTTCGATGACAGCGCGTCTCTCGGTTGAAGTAACACCAGCTGGAACAGATATCATCACTTCCGGGCGGAAGATATTCCACCTTCCGAGTGATTTTTTAATGTAGTAGCGAAGCATGGCCTCCGTCACGCGATAGTCTGCGATAACACCGTCTTTCATAGGTCGATATGCGACTATCTCGTCCGGTGTGCGCCCCACCATTTCTTTTGCCTCATTCCCCACGGCAAGGATCTTGTTATCGTGTACGGAGACCGCAACGACTGACGGCTCGTTGAGAACAATGCCTTTCCCTGGCACGAACACGAGCACAGTCGTCGTACCGAGATCTATACCGAGTTTGGGTGTAAATGAGAAAGCCATAGGCTTCGGCATTGTAGCCGCTCCTCCAGATTTGACAAACCCTTAGGCTGCGATACAACCAACTTAGCCGCGCGCGGAGCATTATGACGATGACCCTCCCCGTCACCGCGCGCTGCCAGGGCGGCGGACGCGATTACTCTCGACCAGCGTTATGCAGGCGAGAGGTCGACCTGCCCGGTCGATAAAGATATCGCGTCCGCCGATCCTTGGCACTTGTTCATTTTATTTTACTAGCTATCCTCCGTTTTTTTTCGGGGAAAAATTTCAAGGATAGCCAGTACATGCGTGGAATGGGGCCGATGTTTTTGTCGGCCCCAATCACTTTTTATCCTTATTGTATTTCTCCGGATTTAACAGATACCAGAACTTCTTTGAGAAATTCTCAGCGTCGTTGCATACAC
>CAYIJQ010000011.1:1186-10823 GCA_964363795.1 uncultured Candidatus Saccharibacteria bacterium | reverse complement strand
TGGCATCATCAGCGCAATTATATATCAGCAAGCCCGACCCGGTACGCTGTATGTCTCTCTGTTTTGTGGATAACTTGTGAGCAAAAAGCGCCCATTTGGGGCCTTTTATATTATTCGCAAGCTACGGGGCCACAATAACCTCCCCGAGAGGGGGAGTCAATACTAAAGACGCATGAGTATTCGGGTTCTTTCATTTCCCCCGAGGGGCCTGCTACCGCCTCCTCTATAGATTGAGTATCTACCTATCTATCTAATGAAGGGTCCTACCGTCCTTGATATTCGAGGCAGAGAGAACCTGAAAATACTCTATCGAACAAAGGTATATTTGCTCCATCGTTTAAAGCCTGTTTTCTTCACGCGGCCGATTAAGATGAGATGGGCTAATTCCCGCTGAACCATTTTCTCGCTGTACTCAGGAAGGTTTGAGGATATGTCCTTTATACCGATAACACCCTGATCTTTCAACGTATTTAGAATCGCTACTCCACGTTTGTCCAATACTTGTTCTATAGCCGAATCTGCCCTCCCCGTCTTATAGATGTTCTTTACTGAGATGCTGTCCTTTATGGATTTTGACTCGTCACGGACACGCGGTAGTGATGGTCCTTTTACAGACGCCACTTGTACGCCGAAGCTATCGCCACCTATCAGGTCGTCCTTAGTAAAAGTCGCGCTCTCGGAGAGGGTTGAGCGTTGAGAAGACGTGAGGAAGTTCCCTAACTCATCTAAGGCCTCAATAACACTACTCGCGTTCTGAAATGAGGCATGTCCTGATACGGACAGTATGCGTACCAGTGATACTAACTTTCGGATGGACGCCTGAACTGCCCGAAAAACGGGCGACGCTGAGGCACGCATCTCATCACGGAGAGTGAGGAGATCGGTAAGAAGCTTCACACCTGTACTCCGCACTTCTATACGGGACGGCTCTTGGGGCGAGACATGGTTCGTAAGGATATGTATTGCAGCAACAAGGCGCTCTGCACGGCGATACGCACGACTACCTGAGACGTTGCGCCCAAATGGATTAGTTTGAACTACCGGAGTATCCAAGAATCTGGATAGATAATCGGCCCTTTGTATGTCTTTTTTGCCGTCCATGAAGTCCTTATGCAATGTCCTATATATGTCTCTGACATACTCGATTATATAGACGTCCTGAAAGACATGCAACGCCGCTGTCCGTGAGATCATTCTGCATCTTGAGTATGTCTTTTCTTCGACAATTCTCTAGGCTACTTCCACCTCGCCCTTGAGCGAGGAAAAAAGGGGAAGTGTTGTGTAAAGAACGTATTGGTGCCTGACTCTGACAAATTACGAGACGTAAGTAAGTTCTTTCGGGTGGTATCATGTCCGCATGGGATATGGAAGGCGCGATAAAAAAAAGAAAAAACGTCATGATGGAAACGATGATTCTTCTCCACGGATAAGTCCGGAGGCTATTCGGGGAGTGTCTGCTGTTCTCCTTATCGCACTTTCCGGGTTTCTCGTATTGGCAAATTTCGGGGTCGGCGGGGCCGTAGGCGAAGTCTTGTACTCGTGGCTTTCTTGGACTTTGGGGATCGGTTACATGCTTCTTCCCCTCACTCTTCTTATTGCGGCCATAGCTATCCTTCGTTCATTCGAAAAACACTTCGGCGTCGTTCAGTTTGGGAGTGTTGCGGTATTCCTCCTCTCCACTTTGGGTATGGTAAACCTTGCGTTCCCGGGAAAGGGTGGGGTTCTTGGCGGCAGCGTCTCGACACCGATAATTTCAGCGGTAGATACTGCTGCGACTGTTGTCTTCCTCTCAGCCTTTACCATCGCATCTCTAATCGTTGCGTTCGACGTACATCTCGGCACGCTTCTTTCATCATTGCGCGAACGATTCAGAAAGAGCGCTGAGGAAAACGCCGAGAGTGCAATGGCAGACGTGCCCGTCGTCGGACTTCCTGAAGGAGATATCGAACCGACCGAAGCCGAAGAATCGGAGGTAGCAACCGAGCAAAGGGAGGAACTTTCAAAGGGCGCTATAAGCCGCCTTTTCAAGAAAAGCGACGCCACTGAAGGATTCCCCATTATTGCCGCGACCGGAAGTACATATACTCCCCCACCGATATCAATTCTTGCGAAAAATAAAGGCAAACCAGAGGTGGGCGACGTGAAGGCAAACATGAACATCATAAAACGTACGCTTCAGAACTTTGGCATACAAGTCGAGATGGATGAAGCTTCCATCGGCCCGACCGTAACACGCTACGCGATGAAACCTGCTGAAGGTGTCCGGCTCTCGAAGATAGTCGCCTTGCAAAGCAATCTCGAACTCGCGCTTGCCGCCTCCCCTCTCCGCATCGAAGCTCCCATTCCGGGAAAATCACTCGTTGGTATTGAGGTGCCGAACATTGTTCGAACGACACTGGGCTTGGCACCACTCGTAGCGGAAGAAGTATTCACACGGTCTGATAAACCACTCCTCATGGCATTGGGCCGTTCCATTACCGGTGCCCCCCACTATGCAGACCTCGCACGTATGCCACACATACTTGTTGCGGGAACGACAGGAGCTGGAAAGTCGGTAGCCATCCACGATTTCATTGTTTCGCTCCTGTATCGCTGTGGACCCGAGCGACTGCGCTTCATCATGATAGACCCTAAGAGAGTCGAGCTGACTGTCTATAATTCGATCCCTCATCTCCTTACACCCGTCATCACCGATGCGAAGAAAGCTATTCTTGCAATGAAATGGCTCGCAAAAGAAATGGAAAGGCGTTACAACATTCTTGAGACAGAAAAGGTGCGAGATATTTCCTCCTATCACGAGAATGTCGTAGCCCCTGCGGTAGAAAAGGTTCATAAGGGCAGCGAGGAGCCTCTGCCTGAAGCCATGCCCTATATCGTTATCATTATCGACGAACTCGCTGACATCATGAGCACATATCCGAGAGAATTTGAGGGTGGCATTGTGCGCCTCGCACAAATGAGCCGCGCGGTCGGCATTCACCTCATCCTCTCTACGCAGCGACCTTCCGTCAAAGTAATTACGGGTCTTATTAAAGCGAACATACCTGCCCGGGTAGCCCTGCAGGTCGCCTCTCAAATAGACTCGCGAACTATCCTTGATACAGGGGGGGCTGAAAAATTGCTTGGTTCAGGAGACATGTTGTTCCTTTCCGGAGAGATGTCGAAGCCACGACGCATCCAAGCTCCATTCATCTCAGAAGAGGAAGTGAAAAAAGTAGTTTCCTACGTAGCAAGGTCCGCTGAAGGACAGTTAATGGATGAGATAGATTTTTCCGAGCAAAAAATGAACAACGGGACGGATGCGATCTTCTCTTCAATGATAGGTGATGACGAGGAAGACGATGAGCTCCTCAGTGAGGCAAAGCGTACCGTCATCGAAGCCGGTAAGGCTTCTACATCGTACTTGCAGCGGAAACTGGGTGTTGGCTATGCTCGTGCTGCTCGGCTCATGGACATTCTTGAGGAACGCGGTGTCATAGGGCCGGCTGATGGCGCAAAACCACGTAACATTATCGGCGCTGGGAATGCGGACGAGCTCGTTCGTGAATCGGAAGAGGAGATTGAAGAAGATCGCTTATAATCCTTTCTATGCTTCCCTACCGCGACAGTCGCCTCATACGATTCGGCCTCATAACTTTTTTTCTTGTTGTCGTAGCGTATGCGTATTTCGAAGGACGTGCGCTCCTCTATGGGCCTATGATAGAAATATCTCCACGCGTTATGGAAGTATCGGAGTCGTTCATTACTATAAGCGGGACAGCCCTTCGTATCGTCTCACTGTCATTAAACGGCAATGCGATCCCGGTTACGGAAGACGGAGTTTTTGAAGAAGGATATGTACTTTCTCCGGGCTACAATCAGCTTGTCTTGGACGCGCGGGACAAATACGGAAAAACTGCACAGCGTACGGTCGAGATAGTTTACAAACCCAACCCCTCTACTCACTCTGAACCTATTCCGGCTTCGGACGCTATTCCCCCCACAGATTTCGTGTCGGATGAGCAATGATTGTATATGCTCCTTGAGATACTCATACAAAACGTCAATTTTTACAAATCACAAAACGCTATAGAAAGATAGTTATCTCACGGGGTATACTTGATATTCGAAACTTAATTATTTAATAGAAAAACACAATGAAATTCACAAAAAAAGAGAAAGCGCCGCCAAAACAAACCGGCACGGGAACGGATAAGGACATCGAACGTGCCATTTCCGAGATAAAGACGAAATTCGGCGACGAGGCCATCATGAAATTGGGCGATACGCCAAAGGTGGACGTCAATGCTATTCCCACCGGCTCTATCGGTGTTGACTGGGCGCTCGGCATCGGGGGTCTTCCCCGCGGTCGCATCATTGAGGTCTTCGGGCCAGAGTCATCTGGTAAAACCACTCTTTGCCTCCACGTCATCGCCGAAGCGCAGAAGAAGGGCGGCGTGTGCGCTTTCATCGACGCCGAGCACGCGCTTGATCCCGAGTACGCCAAAAAGCTCGGTGTGAAGATCGAAGACCTACTCGTCTCGCAGCCCGATACCGGCGAGCAAGCGCTTGAGATCGTCGAATCCCTCGTCCGGAGCGGGAAAATCGATGTTATCGTCATAGACTCTGTCGCCGCCCTGACACCGAAAGACGAGATCGAGGGCGATATGGGCGCACAGCATGTGGGAAAACAAGCGCGGCTTATGTCGCAGGCACTCCGCAAGCTGACCGCTATAACCTCTAAAACGAAAACGGTCGTCATTTTCATAAATCAGATACGAATGCAGATTGGTGTCATGTTTGGTAACCCAGAAACAACACCGGGTGGCAAGGCGCTCAAGTTCTACACTTCTGTACGTATCGACATCCGCCGCATCGCGCAAATAAAAAAGGGCGACGAGGTGATGGGTGGACGGCACCGCGTGAAGATAGTGAAGAACAAGATAGCGGCACCCTTCCGCCAAACTGAATTCGACATGCTGTACGGTGAAGGCATCTCACGTGAAGGTGAGTCGCTCGCCTTAGGCGAAAAGTATGGCATCGTCGAAAAATCTTCGGGCGGCTCGTATCAGTATGGCGAACATAAACTCGGGCGTGGTTATGACGCTGCTCGTACCTTCTTAAAGGAAAACAAACCTATTCTTAATCAACTTTTGAAAGAAATCCGCAAAGGACTCGCCGAAGGTATCGTAGTGAAAAGTGTCAACAAAGATCCTGAAGAATAGAGGTCCCCTTCTTTGCACGCCGCGTGCCAACATAACGCTTGGACAAACGGGTATTTTCGAATAGAATGCCGCGATATCGATATGTTAAATTATAATGACATCAAACCGGGAGTCGCAGTCCTCGTCGAGGGCGAGCCATATGTCTGCACATGGAACAACATCATGCAGAAGCAGCAGCGCCGTCCGGTCAACCAAACTAAACTTCGCCACCTCATTCGCGGTAATGTTATTGAGTATTCATTCCAGCAATCAGACAAACTAAAGGAGGCTGAAATTGAGAGCAAGCCCGCTGTATTCATCTACGAGCGACCTGACCGGTCAGGCAAAGGCGAGTGGTGGTTCCACCCTAATGGTAAACCGAGTGAACGCTTTTCAATTTCTGAGGAACTCGTCGGTGAATCCGGTAAATTCTTAAAGAGCAATACGGAAGTAACGACTGATTGGTTTAATGGGAAACTCATTCGAGTAAGATTGCCCATCAAAGTTGAGCTGAAGGTTATTGAAGCTCCGCCTGACATACGCGGTAACACAGCGCAAGGAGGTTCAAAGATAGTAGAGGTTGAAACGGGGGCAACAGTTGACGTTCCTTTGTTCGTTAAACTGGGCGATGTCATCCGTATAAACACCGACACGGGTGAATACGTTGAGAGAGTATAAGAGAAGAGTACGCCTGCACCGTATCCACTGAGCTTGTCGAAGTGTGGTACTGGGGTGGAAAGAGTCTAACAAAAAAACCTCATAAACGAGGCTTTTTCTAATTCAGGGTAGAGGGCTTATTTCTGGATGTACGGAAGGAGGCCCATAAAACGCGCCCTCTTGATGGCGGCCTCGACAGAGCGCTGCTGACGAGCGGTCAACCCTGTGCGCTTTCTCGCGACAATGCGCCCGTGCGGGTTAACGAACTGTTTCAGCAAGTCGATATCTTTGTAGTCGACGTACTGTATGTCATTCTGGGTCAAAATATTTGCCATACTTGTTTTAGATAATTAAATTATCTTAAAATGGAATGTCGTCCGGATTAATTTCGTCCTTTGGATAGTCAATCCCACTTCCGCCTCCAGTAGCTTCTGGCTCGTCAGCCGTTTGGCGCTTTCCCCCACCTCCTCCCGGGGCTCCGCCACTCGGCCCGAATTGGACTCGGTCTGCGATAACTTCAGTGCGATATTGTTTTTGACCATCCTTCTCCCAACTTCTCGTCTGCATGCGCCCCTCCACAAACACCGAGCGCCCTTTCTTCAGATATTGCGCGACGATATCTGCTTGTCTGCCAAACACGACAACATTGTGAAAATCAGCCTGCTCCTGTTTCTTGCCATCGCGATCTTTGTAGACTCGGTTGGTCGCAACGGAGAAGTTACATACGTTTACGCCGGAGGGCAGCGCCTTCAATTCCGGATCCCGTGTCAAATTTCCAAAGAGTAGTGCCTTGTTTATATACATACGCGCATTGTACCACTGCCTTATTCTGCCGTAATGTCCTTGAGTGCTTTCTCCAAGTCTTCCTCTGAAACCGGCGCCCTCTCTTCTGCAACCAGCGTATGACGAGAGGCTGCTTTAATGGTATCGGTGCGGCGCACTTCACGCAATGTCGGCGCTTTCATCTTAGCGCGCGTATCTTCACGTACGGTTTGGAATACGATCGATCGCAGGATCTCTGTCTTTTGCTTGAGCGCGGCTTCAAGATTCCTTGCAGCTTCAGTCTCCGCCTCGAATTTTATCCAACCAAAATATGCCCGGTCATACAGCGTCTTCTTAATCTTACCCTCTTCTTTTGAAGTACGGGCAGCTATTTCGTAAGCAAGTTTAAAAGAAGATGGCGCACCTTCAGCTATGAAGGTGCCCCCTGTCTTTTCTATCTCTCCCCGAATAGCACTGACGGTCCTTTCGAGCTCGTCCTCTTTGATCGTCGGTGCAACGATGTAGCCGACTTCATAAATGCGCTCGATGTTTTCCTTTGCTTCAGCTTCTGTGTTCGCAATCTCAATTTCTACCATAGTGTAGCGGGCACTGTAGCATGAGCCTTAGCCCTTAGGCAAGCCCCCACACTAACTTTGGCGTCATTGCATTCGCGTTATCGTGATTCTTTCAAAAACTGTCCCTTCTCCGCAACAAATCTTTCTTTCGCTGACTGACGCCGAATGAGCAACAGAACGCAACGCCAGAGTTAGTGTGGGGGCAAGGCGAAAACCCGATGGGCGTTTTCGAGAAGTTGTGCAGCAACACCCTCAAACCCTTCACCACGAATATTCGCGATCGCACGCACTATTTCCGTAACATACGACGGTTCATTGCGTTTTCCCCTGTGCGGAACGGGGGTAACGTATGGCGCATCAGTCTCAGAGAGGAGCATATCCAATGGCGCGTTCCGTACCACTTCGTCGTAATCGTGTGTAAACGTGAGAACGCCCGTAAAGCTAAGTGTGAAGCCTGCGTTCAGGAATTTCTTCGCCGTCTCCCAGTTCCCTGCAAAAAAATGTGTGTCTCCCCGTACTTTCGCATGTGCTTTCAATATCTCCAGCGCATCATCGTACGCGTTCCTGATATGGAGCATCAGAGGTTTCTTTAGTGTATTCGCCAATTCAATGTGTTCTATAAAGACTTTTTTCTGAAGTTCTTTTGTACTCTCGTCAGAGCGGTAGTAATCAAGCCCGCATTCACCTATCGCAATGACGCGGGGTGATTTTCCTAAATTTGCATAAGCAGGTGTGTCGAACACTTCTCCACGTGAGGTAAATTCTTTTCCTCCTTCGCCGAGCTCTTTTGCATCGTGGTACGACTTCGACGTGTGGATGGGATGGAGCCCTATCGTTGCGTAGACATTGTCGTATTTTTCTGCAAGAGCAACTGCGTCTTTCGACGTGTCCAATTGCGTACCGACGACATTTATGGCGACTTGGGCTTCTCTCGCCCGCTCAATCGTCTCTTCCCTATCCTCTTTATACGCAACAAAGTTAACATGGCAGTGCGCGTCGAAATACTTGAAGCTCATACTATTCTTTCCGTGGGAAAAGATTCTCCGGTTTTTTGTTCGCCACGATTGCATCTGTGATAACTTTACTGGTTCTCGGCATGAATGGTTCGAGTAATAAAGAAATCTCGGCAAGTTGTATGAGCATGTGTCGTAACTGCTTTTGCGCTGCTACTTTGTTTGTTTTGACGACCTCAAATGGTTTTTGTTCCTGAATAAGCCCGTCTAAATCCTGAATACAACCCCACAATGTGTCCAACGCCCGACTTAACTCAAAAGTTTCTAAACGTTGCTTGATTAGTTTTCCTGTCTCCGAAGAATTGGGGGTTGGAATTTGTATAGGCTCATCTAGATATTGGCTCGACATTTGCAGAATACGCGCCACAAGATTACCGAGCCCATTGGCTAGATCGGCGTTGTACACTTCCTTGAACCTTTCCATCGTAAAATCGCTATCTTCAAACGGATGAATATGCCGCGCGAGAAAGTATCGGAGCGCATCCGTACCGTATTCATCCACTATCGCCAAGGGATCAATAACGTTGCCGATAGACTTCGACATCTTTTGTCCAGCTGACGTGATAAAACCGTGGTACAGAACCTTTTTAGTAGTGGGTAATCCGGCAGACATGAGCATGGCCTGCCACATGATGGACTGAAAACGGATTTGATCCTTCCCTGCGAGTTGCAGGGTCTCACCGTTTTCCCAAAACTTATTGAACATTCCTTCTTTGTCTTCAGGCCAGCCGAGCGTCGATATGTAGTTCGTCAGTGCATCGAACCACACGTACATCACCTGCGCCTCGTCATCCGGCACAGGAACTCCCCAAGGCATTTTTTCTTTAATGCGAGAAATACTGAAATCCTCAAGGCCGCTTTTCACAAAGTTAATCGCCTCTTGTCTCCGCCATTCGGGCACGATGGTGCTTTCATGCGAGAGATACTCAAGTAATTTCTCTTGATACGCACTCAACTTAAAGAAGTAATTCTCCTCCTCTATCTCCAGAGGCACCATCGTAGGGTGGCTCGGACATTTCCCGTTCACCAAATCGTCCTCTCGTATAAATGTCTCATCCCCTACACAGTACAGGCCCTTGTATTTCTTTTTGTAAATGTCGCCGTTCGCAAGGCATCGGTGCCATAATTCTTGCGCCGCGGCTTTATGATGCGGGTCTGTCGTCCGGATGAAGTGAATATCCGGACTCAAATTGAGTTTTTCCTTTAGCTTGCGAAATTTTGCAGCATATTCATCCGCATACGCTTGCGGTTCCATACCTTCCTCGAGAGCTTTCCGATATATTTTCAGCCCGTGTTCGTCTGTCCCCGTGTTGAAGAAGACGTCATCTCCGCAAAGAGCGCGATACCGGACAATGATATCCGCTTGGACGAGTTCAAGAGCAAAGCCGATGTGAGGGTCGGCGTTCACATACGGGAGTGTCGTTGTGAGGTATAACGCTCGTTTCAT
>CAYIJQ010000011.1:0-1086 GCA_964363795.1 uncultured Candidatus Saccharibacteria bacterium | reverse complement strand
AAGCGTCACTCAGTCACTCGCGCTATACGAACACGTCGCTCTCGTATGTCCTTCGCTAATTCCTGAACAATTGCCGCGATAGGAACGGACAAAAGGATTCCTAAGAATCCCGCCATTTGGGCTCCAATGATAAGCGCCAAAATCACAAGGAGCGGGGGTACTCCGACAACACGAGTTACGACCAAAGGATGAATGAGGTGGCTCTCAAATTGTTGGACAATAACGTAGAGCGCGATCGTTAGAACGCCGAGCGTGAATCCTCCCCCTACGAACGCAATCGCTATCGCAGGCACGGCAGCGAGTATCGGTCCGAAAACTGGAATTATCTCGAACATTGCGGCGATGACGGCAAGTAAAAGCGCGTGCTTGACGCCAAGTATCGTGAGTCCGAGATATACGAGAACCCCGACAATAATCGCGAGGATGAGCTGCCCCTGCATCCACAACCCTATCTTATGGCGCGAACGTTCCCACAGGTCGAGAATATACTCTTGGTATCCGTCCGGGGTAACGACACGGAGGAAATCTTCGACTCCGGTGCGAAGAACGGCAAAGTAGAATGAGAATATAATGATGAGAAAAAAAGAGAAAACCCCGCCGAAGACATTTGCAACAGCAGAGAATGCATTCCCGAACATCCCCGCCGCCCCTAGAAAACCCTTCATGCTTTCTATGAGATAGTCAGTGGAAATTGTAGGTGCACCCTGAGGGCCGAATATCTGAGAGTATTTATCGAATATCCCCCATTGATTGAATGTATCGAGATACGCCGGAAGCGATACAACAAGCGCGGTCAGATCGCCGAATAGCGAAGGAACGAAGAAGTAAAAAACGCTGAAAAAGGTCCCGAAGAGCAAGAGATACACCATAAGAACAGCGAGAATGCGCGGTATTCCCCAACGCCCGAGAGTAATGACCGCCGGTTCGATAGCCGAAGCAAGAACAATTGCTGTCAAAAGTACGAGTACAAGGTTCTGCAATTCAAAGATGAGCCACGCAGCTGCAAGGATGAGTACGGCTTTAAATATCGTACCGGCAGTTATTGAAATTGCGACACTTTTGCCTTCCATGGCTCTATCGTAGCAC
>CAYIJQ010000010.1:5780-11145 GCA_964363795.1 uncultured Candidatus Saccharibacteria bacterium | reverse complement strand
TAGTATGGAATATTTGCTGCAACGGTGTAATCGGCTTCTTGTAAGTCGAGTTTCTCTGGCAGGATATTGCGGATATCATCGGCTACTACGGTCAAAGCGCGAGAATGTATCTCATCGGCAAACGTTTTGCGGAGTAGGGCGATTAATGTCTCGTCTTTCTCGATTGCGATGACCCGTGCCCCGGTCGCCAGAATCTCTCGCGTGAGGACGCCCTTCCCAGGGCCTATTTCAAGCACTACGTCCCCATGAGACACCTTCCCGGCCGCCACAAGAGTACGTGCAGCCCATGTACCCCTAAGGAAGTGTTGTCCTAGCCGTGCCCCGACACTTACTTTGGCATTGCGCCTATGTTGCCACTTTCTTTTTTTCATACGTAAACGGTGTCTTTGTTATCGTGAAGTACCTTTGTCGCACCATGCCTCTGCAATGGTATGCCAAAGTTGGTGTGGGGGCGTGCCTCCATTCCGGATAGTATCCCAGAAGTGGGCCTTATTACCTATCCAGAGAGAGGTGCCACTCGCAAGGAGGGTGCTTATCGAGGAATACAGGCGTTATGGATAGGTTTTAAGCCATTTTTTGATATCTGGAAACTTGACAGAAAGGCTATCCACCATTGTAAGGAAAGACCGATTGACGCCGGAGGCCCATGAGGGTAGGGTGAATAGGACGGTGGCATTACCGTTTTTCCCGATTCGGCTCCCCTTGCTCCCTCTCTCAACATAGAAGTTTGTGAGGGCAGTAAAAAGTGAGGAATAGAGCCAAATTTTCTGTTTCGCCGCGCCACTGTCAGAACATAGGCTTACGGTCAGGATTTGCGTAGCGAGAAAAAATGGAGGCCTCGGCACCACTTTTTCGAGCGTTCCGGCTGAGAGCCTTGGAAAAGGCTTATCACAGGCAACAAAAATAATCTCCCGGCGAGCGGCCAAAACCCTCGAGGAGTGACATACAAACAGTTTCGACCCGCAATAACGGCAGTTTCTCTCATATCCTTACTTCTCCTTGTCGGCTCTGTCATGCCCGTATCTGCACGAGCGGGTCTTTTAGGGGATATTCTTGCCTCAATAAGCGGAAGCGACGAAGGACAACTCCTAAGTGTGTCAGGGGGAAATTTGCAGACTATGGCACTTCTCAAGCCCGCAATGAATATCACGCCGGCTCCCGCGCGCGGAGGGGGCGATATCACGATAGTCGATGACTCTGCGCTTGTACCGGAAGAAGGTCCTGCTGGCACGATCGCTGACATTGAAAAACCGAAGAACGCGACCATCAGTCTATACATCGTGCGTGAAGGCGACACACTCTCGGAAATAGCACAGATGTTCGACGTATCGATTAATACAATCCGATGGGCGAACGACCTCTCACGTGCCTCAGCCTTGCGCATCGGGCAGACCCTCACCATTCTTCCCGTGACGGGAATTAAATATTCGGTAAAACGCGGCGACACTCTTGCGTCGATAGCAAAAGAACTTCACGGAGATGCAGACGAGATCGCACAGTACAACGGTCTCGAAGAAGGCAGTGCGCTTGCCGTCGGCACCGAACTCATCATTCCCGATGGTGAGATAGCAGTTGCCGTCGCGGCCGCCGCTCCCCGACCTTCCTCAGGAGGAACAGTTCAAACGTATGTGGGGTATTACTTGAGACCCATCGGAGGAGGCACAAAAACACAGGGTATTCACGGTTATAACGGAGTTGATCTTGCGGCACCTATTGGGACGCCGATCATGGCCTCAGCCTCCGGTGAAGTTATTGTCGTTCGTGATTCTGGATGGAACGGTGGCTACGGCAATTACGTCGTTATTCGCCACGACAATGGCACTCAGACTTTGTATGCTCACAACTCTTCAAATATCGTCTCAATCGGTCAGCATGTCGTGCAGGGTCAAGTTATCGGCTACATAGGTTCGACCGGGCGTTCTACAGGAGCACACGTTCACTTTGAGATCCGTGGAGGACCGCGGAACCCCTTCTAGATACGATATGTACGGACATTTGGTACAGGCATTGGTCAGTATTGTGCAGATTTTCATGTAAGGGGAGGTGCTCAGTGGTACACAGGTCACTCGAGTACGGCTATTTTTCTGCTGAAAAATTCTTCGAGCCAAGCGCCTCGCGCTCGCTAGTCTCTCGCGACCTGTGTACCGCCTCGCTAAAATTGTTATGGAAGCCTATTTGCATTCTTACTTCCCGGCGGGTATCATGAGTTAGTCATGTCAGTTACGGCGGATGTCATAGTCGATCTCCAGTACGGGGATTGCGGCAAAGGCAAGGTCGCCCACTACTTAAGCCACAAAAACTTCTATACGCACGTGCTCCGGTACAACGGCGGATGCAATGCGGGACACACAATTTTTCATAAAGGGAAAAAATTCGTAACTCACCATATTCCGGCGGGCGTTTTTTTCGGTGTGAAGAGCATTATTGGTTCCGGTTGTGTTCTAGACCCAGTTCAATTCTTCCGTGAGATTAACATGCTCGAAAAAGGCGGGGTTACAATGAAAGGAAAAATATTTGTTGCCGAAAATACACATGTTATAACCTATGCCAACAAAGCAGAAGATAGAAAAAAGGGCGGCAAGATCGGGACGACCGGCCGAGGGAACGGTCCCGCGTACCGTGATAAGTATGGTCGCACAGGCACTCGCGCTGTAGACATACCAAAGCTCCGCCCGTATCTCGTTGATCTATACAAAGAATGGTATGGAAGTAAGAAGCCCGTGCATATTCTTGCTGAAGGAGCGCAAGGGTTCGGACTTGATATCGATTGGGGCGACTATCCCTATGTAACATCGTCGCACTGCACGACTGCCGGCGCCCTCTTGAATGGCTTGCCGCCTTCGGCAGTGCATAATGTGTGGGGAGTTGCAAAAATATATGAGACATATGTCGGCAGTAAGAAATTTCAACCGACAGGAGCAGTATTTAATGCAATAGCCGAGACCGGAGAGGAGTATGGTTCAACGACAGGCCGCCGCCGCCAAACAAATTGGATGAACATGCAGACCTTGGAACGCGCGATACGTATGAACGGTGTTACGCACATAGTATTCAACAAAATTGACGTTCTTCGCACGGTTGGCCGATGGTCGATCATTGATAAAGACAACGTTCGGAATTTCAAGAACGAAAAAGCGATGACCAATTTCGTAACCGAGCGTCTCAAGACTCTCGGCATTCCGAAAAGCCGTGTCTTTTTCTCGGAATCGAAAGAGAGGATCTGATCTATAGTTCCCGCGCTCGATACTGAAGTGCCTCAAGCATGTGAGGCGGTTCTATTGAATCACTACCCGCGAGGTCAGCGATGGTGCGCGCAAGTTTGATGGTGCGGTGATAGCCGCGTGGCGAAAGCTTCATCGCGCGTGCGGCCCCAACGAGTGCGTCTTCTGCTTTCGGTGAAAGATTCGCGTACTTCTCGATGTGTCGCGGACCCATGTCTGCATTGGTGATGATCCCTTTTACACTTTTGAATCGCGCACGTTGACGCTCACGTGCCGTGGCAACACTCTTGCGTGCCGATTCAGTCTCGCCACCCGTTCTTTTTGCGTTCGTACGCAGTGATTCAGGCGGCATTTCAGGAACAGTAACCCACATATCTATTCGGTCCGCAACAGGGCCAGATATCTTTCGGCGGTATTTTTCCACAATGTGCGGCATGCATTCACATCTGGGAGTTCCCCAGAATCCGCAAGGACAAGGATTTAAAGCAGCGATGAGCATGAAATTAGCGGGAAAAATTGCTGAACCTTTCGAACGTGAAATGGAAACTACGCGATCTTCCAGTGGCTCTCGGAGTGCATTTATCACATCACGATGGAATTCCGGAAATTCGTCAGCGAAGAGAACGCCGCGGTGCGCGAGGGTCGCTTCGCCGGGGCGAGGCGACGCAGAGCCGCCGCCGATCAGGGATGCGTACGAAGACGTATGATGCGGCGAGCGAAATGGTGGACGGAATAGCGCGCCTCCTTGAAGTGTCCCTGCGAGTGAGTGAATAGTTGTTACTTCTATCATCTCCTCTTCGGAAAGGTCAGGGAGTATAGATGTAGTGGCGCGTGCAAGCAAGGTCTTTCCGGTTCCCGGCGGACCATAGAGGGCGATGTTGTGAGCGCCGGCAGCGGCTATGATAAGTCCGCGCTTCGCTGATTCTTGCCCGCGTATCTCGTCCAGCGCGAGGTCGTCTTCATATTTATTTTTCCGTACGACACGCGTCATTACGCGCGGAGTCTTAATAGTTGGTTTTTGAAGCATCGCAAGAACGTGCTTGAGCGATGTGATTGCATGTACCCGCAAACCACTCACAAGCGAAGCTTCTTCCACGTTTTCTTCCGGCACATACAGGTCCGTGAACCCCTTGTCGCGCGCGGCAGTTGCGATCGAAAGCGCCCCTAAGATTCCACGCACATCGCCATTCAGCGCTAATTCACCTGTGAACAGTTTTGTTTTAGGGTCGAAGGTGGCTTGTTCTGAAGCGAGCAAAAAAGAAATCGCAAGAGGTAGATCAAAGACGGCACCTTCTTTCTTAAGCGCGGCAGGAGCCAATGAAAGTACGATTTTCTTATTGCTCTTTTTCGGTGATTCGAGACCTTCCGTATTTTTTATTGCTGCTGAGATGCGGTCTTTTGCTTCTTCAACAGATTTATCTGGGAGTCCAACGATGGTGAATGCGTGGAGACCTTTTGCGATATCACATTCGACGGAGACCACAATTCCCTTGGGGAGAGTTGGTTGCGCGCCGAACACTCTGTTGAAACCGGAAGCGATTTTTTGTTTGCTCATCACGTCGCAATTGTAGCAGGCCCCTACACCAACATTGGTGTCGGGGCAGGCCCCCACACTAACGTTGGCATCATTTTGCGAGAACAGTAACGATAGATCGAACCGCAGGCTTAGGCAACGAATATGTCACTAAAAAGAAGGGCGAGAGGCAAAATAGAAGCTATGCCAACAGTAGTGTCGGGGCAGGTAGACGCGTAATACCTCGCTAGTCGGATTCAACGACAGTACGTGCAGCAGGATTTGCCTCAAGCCTATTGAATGGGATCTCACGCCCAGTTTTCTCACAAATGCCGTACACTCCTTCGTCCATCTTTTTGAGTGCGTCTTTTACGTCTTTTAATCTGGATTCGAGCTCCTCGACGAGTGGTACGTTAGTCGTTAGTTCCTCCATGCGATCCGCGGTATCTTCTGGGGCACTCTCAATCTCAGTCTCAAAACCGGCGGGTGTTCCCTGCCAATCTCCGCCTATCTTTTTGCCATGTTCGGCAAGCTGCTCTTCAATATCCGCAACTTCTGCGTCAAGCGCAGCGCGCAATTCCTCAAGTTGTTCTTTCGTTACATGTTGCATAGGCAGCATTCTATCAGTTGC
>CAYIJQ010000010.1:0-5680 GCA_964363795.1 uncultured Candidatus Saccharibacteria bacterium | reverse complement strand
TTCTTAAAGTTTTCGTTCTGCACGTAAGCGCGAGAGTATCTCCGCGAATGAATACGGACTTTCGGCGATTATAAGTATGTTTCTTGTAGGGAATGAGTAATAGAGCTGTATGGTTCCTGCGTCGTCGGTGAGCGCGCGTACATCATAATTACGCATCACCAGATCCTCGAATTGACGCTTCTCTATAAGACCGCCCCCACCGAGCCTTGTTCCCGGAACTGGCGTAAAAATCGGAGTAAGGTCGCTGCTCATAACATCTTCCCATTCGAGCATGCCGGCGAATGCACGTTCGTACGATAAGACGGGAATGACGAAAAGCGGCGCATTTTCGTCGACTGTATGTAGGCCGAAAAAGAATTCGGAATCGAGCGCTCGAATAAGATCAGGAGGCGCATGGACGTTAAGCGCAGCAAAGAACTCTTCGAGCGTCGCTGCGTTCCCCAGAGAGGTATTCTCTGAAACCTCAACTCCACCGATCTTTGTTGGAACGATATGCGTGATAGAGCCGAGCACCGTACTGCTCTCCGTACGTGATCGAGCGAGCAATTCCTTGAGGTCAAAGGCAGAAAGATTCTCCAAAGGAAGAGGCAATGCTACTTCGGCAAAGAGGAGAGGAGTACCTGCGGGAGAAGCAACTCCTCCCTCGCGTTGTTTCATGATGAGGGCGACACCCAAAAGGGCTGCGCTCCCCAGGGTCGCGAGAAGTATGGCTGCGAACACGACACTGAACACGTGCCTCTTCGGTGGGGCCGAGATTCCAAGTGCGGACTCGCTTGCTTCGCGCTCCTTATCTTGCTCAAGTGCTGCAGCGCGCACAAGAGACATTTTTTTATCCCGGACAATGTTCTGAAGGTCATCTTTTAGTGTACGCAGTGGCCGTACAATTGAAGAAAAAGTGCTTTCCACGATCGTTTCTTGTCCGAGTGTTTGCGCTAATGGTCTCGACTCTCCAGTGTTTGGCGCAGTACGTTGCTCCACTTGTTTCTGATCTGTGGCAGACAAGGTAGAGACGAGTGACGTGTCATACACCATTTTTCGTTGCTCCTCTCTCGCGTCGTCTGGGAGCGAAGTTCGTTCGGGAAGTTTTACCTCGCCGAGCATTTTTTGGATGTCAGCTTTTGGAATGTTTGTGGTATCAGGAACCACCACGCCTGGAGGTGCGATAGTCTGTTGCTCAAAAATGTTCTTAGGTTGATTTTCTACCGATAGAGACGATACTTTTTGAGGCTCGGGAGAAACACCACCTCCCTCAGTGGATGGCATTTGTAGCGTTACCGGGAGCTGTTGAGAAGTGCCCTCTTTTTTAATGTGAGCAGGTGCTGAGGCGGGGATTACGACTTCCTCTATAATGCGTGCCTCCTCCAGCGCTTCATTCGATATTTTCGCTGGCTCCAAAGGCGTCGGAGCGGCGATGTTAGACGGGAGAGAAGAACCTGGTTTAAAATTTCCCCCGCGGACCTCTCCTGTCATTTTTGTTTGATCGTCGGTCATTGTGATTTCCTCCGCCTCCGGGCGAGGGCGTTAAGCCCTTTCGAGCAGCCCAATCCGGATCAGCAGCTTTGATAGAGAGATTATATCGCCCTTTTTCGTCAATTTCCTTGATGACGACGGGAACAGTGTCACCGATAGCAATTGCGTCAGATATTTTTTCTATGCGGAATGGCGCGACCTCTGATACGTGGACCAGCCCCTCTGTGTTTGCGCCCACTTTCACGAACGCGCCAAAGTCGAGCATGCGTGTTACAACACCCTCAAATCTCTCACCCACCATATACTCACGCGTAAGGTCAACAATTTCTTTCAAGGCGGCCTCTGCGGCGCCATTTCTGCCAGTCACAAACACCGTTCCATCCTCTTCGATGGTAATGTCATCACACTTCGTTCGGTCTTTAATGCCATTGATCATCTTTCCACCAGGGCCGATGACAAGACCGATCTGGTCTACTTTCACTTTTGTCGAAAGTATCTTTGGAGCTCGCGGAGAAATATCAGGACGTGATGCGGGAATAGCCTTAAGGATGACCTCAAGGATCTCAAGGCGCGCTTTCTTTGCTTGCGCGAACGCTTGCACCAGCACATGGATTGGCACACCGTCCACTTTTACATCCATCTGAACACCAGTCACACCTTCGGACGTTCCCGCCACCTTGAGGTCCATGTCACCGTGGTGATCTTCGGGCCCTTGAATGTCGGTAAGAATTTTGTACACTCCCTTTTTTGCGTCTGACATGAGCCCCATCGCAATACCCGCGACAGGACGAATTATGGGGACTCCCGCATCCATGAGCGCCAACGTGCCCGCACATACAGTGGCCATAGAGGTAGAGCCGTTGGAGGCGAGGCATTCCGAAACGATGCGGATAGTGTACGGAAATACATCTTTAGAGGGCAGAACGGCTCGGAGTGATTTTTCAGCAAGCGCTCCGTGTCCGATCATGCGCCGATTTGCTCCCCCCATCCTTCCAGTTTCCCCCACGGAGAACGGAGGGAAATTATAATGGAGCATGAATGTTTTCTTTGCGTCCTGAAATTCGATGGTGTCGATAAGTTGTGCGTCGCCCGGTCCTCCCAATGTAAGAGCTGCAAGCACATGTGTTTGTCCTCGATAGAATAGTCCGGTTCCGTGTATAACAGGAGTTATGCCGCCGGCTTGAGCAAAAAGAGGTCGTATTTGGTCGAAGGCACGGCCGTCAACGCGCGCATCCTTATGTATCGCAAGTTCGTGCACGTGCTCGTCAAGTCGTTTCTCGAAGTATCCGTCGATGTGAGAAGGTGGAGTCTCCAAAAGTTTTTCCGCTGCCTTCGCCACCCAATCTGACTTGAGTATTCCGGTATCTTCTTTATCCATGCGACCGCCCAGAGCCTCGAGTTTTGGAGCGAGGTATTCGTTAAAAAGCGTTTCGATCTCAGGATACGCATCAGACTTCGTGAAGTCTAATTTAGCGACGCTACGCTCTCCGATGATCTGCTTTTGCCAGGCTTGTATCCTTTCAATTTCTTCACTCGCTCGCTCGAGAGCTTTTTCAATTATTGATTCCGGTATTTCACGCGCGTTCACTTCTATCATGTTCACAAGATTATCTTTGCCAGATACGGTGAGATCCATACGAGCTTTTGGCGGAAGCTCTTCTTGACGCTGCCCATACGTAGGGTTCACGATGAGGCTTTCACTCCCCTCTTCTATGCCGACTCGTACGGCAGAGACGGGTCCATTCCACGGAATGTTCGACGTTGCAATGGCAAGTGAGGCTGCGTTCACAGCAAGGATATCAGTGTCGTAATCCTCAATAGAAAGCACCGTGATGATGATTTGCACATCTCGTTTTAGTCCCTTGGGAAACAGTGGTCGGATAGTGCGGTCTACGATGCGGCCAGAGAGCACAGCTTCATCTGAAGGGCGTCCCTCGCGGCGCATAAAGCGCGAGCCCAAGATCGCTCCTGCTGCATAAAATTTTTCCTCGTACTCAACGGAGAGTGGAAAATAATCGAGATTTGATTCGCGACTGCTCATTACGACCGTTGCAAGAACCGCACTATTCCCGTAGCGAAGCAACACCGAACCGTTCGCTTGGTCCGCCCAGTCATTGAACTCGGCGGTCATTGTCTTCCCCCCGATCTCAAGGGAGTATTCTTTTTTTTTCATCTCTTCTTTGGGTGACGTTCGGATTTCAGCATTGGCCCTTCGCTCTTCTCAGGGCAATTCTGCCTATCCGGCCGCCACGATTATGCTAATGTAGGCGAGTGTAGCATACTTGAATACTAATGAAAATGCGGGCACCGCACTCATGAGCATCTTCTTTTTCCCTTCTATTGTTTCAGTCGCTGCATTTATTGCAGTGTACATATGGGGCGGGTTTTCGGCTCTTTTTCTCGCCGCGCTGCTCGCAATCCTGGAAATAACACTCTCATTCGACAACGCAGTCGTAAATGCGAAGGTTTTGGAGCGTATGGATGTGAAGTGGCAGCGCCGTTTCCTCACCTGGGGTATTCTCGTCGCGGTATTCGGAACTCGATTTCTTCTTCCCATATTCATTGTTGCCGCAGCGGCGGGTCTTTGGCCTCTGCTCGTGGCGCAATTAGCGTTTTATAACCCTGTGTTATATAGCCAATACCTTGAGGGCGCACACACTGCGATAGCCGCATTCGGAAGTGCCTTTCTCTTGCTCGTGTCGCTCAAGTATTTTTTCAATGACAGAAAAACAGTGCATTGGATCGGCATTGTTGAAAGTCGTCTTTCGCGTTGGGGCGGCATCGAAGCAATAGAAATAGCACTCGTCCTCTCGGTTCTACTTATGTGTGCGTTCTTTGTGCCCGAAGAAGCGGCCACGCTTCTATCCGCAGGTCTTATAGGAGTCCTTCTTTTCATCATCATCGAAGGCATTGCGCAGTCATTCGAGATAGCCGGTTCTCATGTGGCGAGCTTAGGTGGGGCGGCGCTGTTCACGTACCTGAACATCCTTGACTCAGCTTTCTCACTTGATGGGGTTGTGGGTGCGTTCGCTATCACCACGAATCTTCTCATTATCATCACAGGTCTCGGGATAGGTGCTCTTTTCGTTCGTGCGTTCACGATAGCGCTCGTGCGTGCACGCACACTCTCAACTCTTATTTACTTGGAACACGGTGCACACTGGGCGATCATGGGCCTCGCACTCGCGATGCTCTTCGGTATCTTCGTGCACGTCCCGGAGCCTTTTACAGGCTTTATTGGTCTAATATTTATTATTCTCGCGTATGTTTCCTCGCGCCGGGAGATGCGCAAGACAAACGCTTGATTATTCTGCCTCGGTACTCCCTGTTTCGTTGGCACGACCATTCGATTCAGGTATATTCGAGCGCATACCCATTGGACGGCCTCGCAATGGACGGTAGCTTATGAGGTATCGCCGAGGGTCTTGGTCGAGGTCAAGGAAATCATCAGCCGCCTCTTTGAGTTTCGCTGAACTGGAGCGTCCAAAAGAAACCACCTCGACTTGGCACCCCCCATGTGTTTGAAGGTATGCGACGAGTGGCACGAAATCCCCGTCACCTGTAAGAAGTATTACGGTGTCGAGTTTAGGTGAAGCGGTTATCGCATCAACCGCGAGACCAACATCCCAGTCGGCCTTCTTTGCGCCGCCGGAGAATATTTGGAGGTCTTTCGTGCGCATTTCAACACCTATCTTCGCAAGTGCGTCAAAAAACCCTTTTTCTTCACCACTTTCGGTCGTGACAGCGTACGCGCGTGCTCGTATCAGGCGTCTTCCCGCGACCGAATCTTTAAGAACATTACCGAAGTTGACCCGGGCATGATAGATGTTTTTCGCACTGTGATAGAGGTTTTGTGTGTCGATGAAAACACCGACACGTTGCTCAGGATGTTTGATTATGGCCATAAAATTAGGTGCTAGGGACTAGCTTCTAGGTGCTAGCGTAGGGCCGCTAGCTAATAATAAAAAAACAAACAATGCCTACGAAAAGGAAAAGAGCTTTCTCTCTCGAATCTTACAGCTAGAAGCTAGAAGCTCCAAGCTAGCAGCTACTTCTTGAGGCCGAGCTTCTTTACAAGACTACCGTACGCACGTTTGTTTGTCGTTTCGAGGTATTTCAAATGTTTTCGACGATCAGCGACAAGTCCCAAAAGGCCTCGGCGGGAATGCTTATCCTTGCGATTTTTATCCAAATGAGCGGACAGTTCTTC
>CAYIJQ010000009.1:1186-11354 GCA_964363795.1 uncultured Candidatus Saccharibacteria bacterium | reverse complement strand
CTGAATGGAATGGGCAACGCGCACGAAAATTCGCACCCGAGCGTTCGAGCTTCACGTATTGCGAAACCACATCAACTATCGAAAGTTTATCTTTTATCTGCTGAACAGTGTCTGACATGACCCCCTATTATGCTCCCAGTTTGTTCGAGTGCGAAGCGCTCGAGTACAAACTGCAGTCCCTTTATGGGGCTCCCAGTTTGTTCGAGTGCGAAGCAATTGACTCTTGGGGCGGATTCCTTTAGCGTGCGCACATGGAGAAGGGACAAACACCAGCCTGTATCGGCATTATTTTGGACGGCAACAGGCGATGGGCGAAAAAGGTGGGGCTCCCGAAGTTTGAGGGACATCGTCGCGGCTATGCGCGATTAATCGAATGTGCGCGATGGGTGCGTGATCGGAACATCAAACACCTGGCTGTTTTTGCGTTTTCAATAGAGAACTGGAATCGCGAGGCTTCCGAGGTCGCATACCTCATGGGGTTGTTAATGAAGATGGCAAAGGAAGCGCTTCTAGAGCTCGCAAAAGAAGGTGTGCGCATCCGTTTTATTGGAAAGCTCGACATGCTATCTGAGGCGGTGCGTAAGACTATTCTCTCAGTTGAGAAACAAAGTGAGAAGAACGAACGCCTGACACTCTGGATATGTCTTTCATATGGCGCACGCACCGAAATCACTGCGGCGGCAAAAGAGGTCGCGAGCTTGGGTGAAGAGATGACCGAAGATACGCTCCGGAAACATTTTTGGAGCGCTGATATGCCGGACCCTGACATTATCGTACGAACAGGGAATGAATACCGACTTTCGAATTTCTTGCTGTGGCAGGCAGCATATAGTGAATTATTCTTCATTGATACCTTGTGGCCGGAATTTTCTGAATCAGTACTTGATCACATACTTGAAGAGTATGGAAAACGCGAGCGGCGGACGGGAAAGTAGGAAGATGCTGAAAGCGTAATACGGTGATACAATTCCAATTCGCTCTTTGCAAAGGAGGTCGTGATGAAGCGAAAACGTCGCGCCCTCCTCAGGGGAGTGGCGCTCATGATAGTCAATCCCGAGGGTGCAATTTTGCTCTTGCAGGAGCTTGAAGCGAAACCGGACCTGGGAAAGTATGTGGGGATTTATTCAATCCCCATGGAAACTATAGAGGAGGGTGAAGACGAACAAGAAGCGCTCGCCCGTCTTATCGCCGAAGAGCTGGGCGGACTGCCGGTGGAGGTTGAGCCCGAGTATCGCGGCCTTTACTGGATTGCGCCGTATGCCCGAGCGTCGCTCTACGTCGGACGGACCAAGACCAATCGTCTCCCCATCGGCCCCCAAAAGCTGGGGGAGGTGGACGGTTACCAGTGGGTGTCTCCGAAAAAGGCTCTTGAGTTTTGGGTCCGTCGCGGAGTTCGCGAGATGCTTGCCGATTACATCGGCGGGCGGAGCGGGGTAACTCGCCGCTACTGTCGCCCTGTGGCTTCCAAGAATTAGCGCGCGCGTTCCATAATTTGGTCCGCGCGCGTTCGATTTTCCATGGTTACAGCAAAATCGACGTGCCGCGCGATCCGCCGCTCAGTGCGCCTGCGAGAGACCCCGGCGCGAGCGCGCTAAATATTTTTACCTCGCAATGCCGAAGTGGAAGGAGGGCGTGGAGTTTCCCCATCATGGCGCCAGTCACATCATGCGCACTCTCTGCGGCGCGCGGCGCGAGCAGACGGCGCAGTTCCTTACGGCGAATTATCGGAAGCGGACGCTCGCCGCGACGCGGTGGGAACTCTTTGTACACACCGTTAACGTTCGTTACGAAAAGAAGTTTACGAGCATGAAAATGTCCGGCGAGCGCGGTGGCGAGTTCGTCCCCCGACGCGATGGCGGTCTGCCGATCGTCAGCGATGACCACATCCCCGCCAAGCAAAGGTACACCGCCACGCGCAAGAATGGTCTCGATAATAGAATAATCTTCAAAGAGAACGTGTCCCTGTTTCTCCCGCACGAATGAGCTTGTCTGCAAAGGAACAACAGGAATCCCTGCATCAAGAAAAATATCGGCGAGTCGATTCCCAAGCTCCCGCATCGCTAAAATCGTCCGTCCAGCACCAACCATATTCCTTTCGGAAAGGACCTTATTCTGGAGCTTATATCGATGTGCTAAGGGATGCCCGAACGAACCTCCACCATAGAGAAGTATGAGTCGCGTACTTCTTTGAGCACGCGCAACGAAATACCACTTTGCCACTTCCTTTGCCAGATGTTTGATTCGACGAGTCTCTAAGACGGGCCTCCCGCTCTCTTTGGCGGTAATAATACTTCCACCGAGTTTTAGGATAATAAGATTAGAGGTCATCTTTTCCTACCGATCAGCCTTTTCTACCGTCTCTTCTTTAGGAGCCGCCGCAGCCAAATCGGCCTCCATCTTCTCTATCATTTTGTATTTCTTGCTTCCAGGAAAACCGGTGCCGGCAGGAATGAGGCGACCGATGATGACGTTCTCCTTGAGACCAATAAGCCTGTCTACGGCACCCGAAACGGCAGCTTCCGCGAGCTTTCTCGGTGTGTTCTGGAATGAGATAGCGGAGAGGAACGATGCGCGTGTCAAAGACACTTCGGTGATACCGAGGAGAAGTTGTTTTGCTTTCGCCGGCTCACCACCCGCTTCCTTCTGAGTTTTATTGATGCGTTCAAATTCGAAATCAGCGATTATCTCACCTGCGGAAACGCCTGTGTCGCCTGATTGCGAAACGCCAACACGACTGAACATCTGCTTCACGATAACTTCCAGGTGTTTGCGCGCGGTGGAAACACCCTGAAGTTCGTAAATGCGCGTAATCTCTCCGATGATGTATTCCTGGGCACGCTCCTTGCCTCCGAGCGTGAAGAGGTCTTCCAGCTCGGCAGAACCGTCCGTCATGAAGTCTCCTTTTTCGACATGTGCACCTTTCTTCACGATGATGGTACGCAGTGGGTGTACAGAATATTCGCTGTCTCGCTTTGCTGCTTTTGCGGTTTTACCGGCAGTAGCGGCATCAGGAAGTATCGTGATGATAGTTTCTCCTTCGGCTTTTACGATATCAGTGACAGTGCCGGAAACACGTGCAATTGTTGCCGGAGCTTTTGGTGTGCGACATTCAAAGACTTCTTCGACGCGTGGGAGACCCATTGTGATGTCGCCGCCAACGGTCGCGACACCTCCGGTGTGGAACGTACGCATCGTAAGCTGAGTACCCGGTTCACCGATCGCCTGTGCTGCGATGACACCGATAGCTTCGCCGACATCTACCATTTCCTGTGTTGTAAGGTCCATACCGTAGCACTTCTGGCATACACCACGCGCGACTTTACATGTCATCGGAGAGCGGACTGTTACCTCTTTGACATTGGAAGACTCAAGAGTCTTCGCATCGTCACGCGTAAGGAGCATGCCGCGTTTGAATCCGCCAGCTGGCGGAGCCTCTACTTCTTCGGCAAGGACGCGCCCCGAGATACGATCAGCGAACGAGCCACCTATATTTTCTTTGCCGGGGCGATTGATGATGATGCCTTCTTTGGTACCGCAATCGCTCTCGAGGACGACAACGTCATGCGCAACATCGAAAAGACGGCGCGTGAGGTATCCGGCGCGTGCAGTGTTCAAAGCCGTGTCAGCGAGACCTTTGCGCGCACCGTGTGTCGAGATGAAGTATTCGATAGGCGTGAGACCCTCTTTAAGCGATGACGTGATAGGGAATTCGATGATTTCTCCGCGCGGGTTCGTGATGAGACCCTTCATACCGGCCATTTGGTGGAGCTGTACTGCGGAACCACGGGCACCTGACGTAATCATGTCGTGCACAGGACCGCGTGTATCGAGCGATTCAACAACGTGCTTGCGCAGTTCGTTCGACGTCTTGCCCCAGATCTCTATCGTCATTCGGCGGCGCTCAATTTCCGTAAGAAGTCCGTTCGCGAAGTTCTCTTGTTCGCGTGCAGCCGCCTCGCGACCAGCACGGACGAGTTCTTCCTTTATCTTCGGAACAACCACGTCAGAAAGCGACCATGTGATGCCGGCGTGCGTCGCGTAGCGGAAACCAAAACCCTTTATCTTGTCGAGTATCTTTGGGAGACTGTCGAGACTGTAATGGTCGACGAGCTCGTGCACGAGACTACCCATGCGCTTGTTCGTTATCTCTTCATTCACGAATGGGAAATCTGACGGTAAGACCGAATTGAAAAGAAGGCGGCCGATAGTTGTTTCAAATATGTTCCCCCCGAATTTCTCGTACTTCTTGCTATCCCCCGGAAGCACTTTAATCTTCGCGCGAAGATCAACTGCGCCGAAATCATGTGCTGTAATGGCGGCATTCGTAGAAGGGAACGTATTTCCCTCCCCTTGTGCGCCTTCTATCGCTCTCGTCATCCAGTAGCAGCCAAGTACGATGTCGAGGAGCTTGGACGCTACGACAACGTCGCCGCTACCCGGCTTCAAGACGTTCTTGTTCGCAGACATTATTTTCGCAGCTTCCATCTGTGCGGCTTCAGAAAGCGGCACATGGACGGCCATCGCGTCACCGTCGAAGTCGGCGTTGTACGCAGGACACACCAATGGGTGCACTTGGATAGCATTGCCTTCGATGAGGACCGGTCGGAACGCCTGAATAGATTGTCGGTGGAGCGTCGGTGCGCGGTTCAAGAGCACGTACTTGCCAGCAATGGCCTCTTCAAGAATAGGCCAGACTTCAGGCGCTTCGTCTTCAATGAGACGGCCTGCACCGCGAATGTTGTATGCGAGCTCGCGCGCAAGAAGGCCCTGGATAACGAACGGACGGAAAAGCTCCAAGACCATGTGCTTCGGCAGTCCGCATTCATCGAGTGCCAAGTCTGGGCCAACGACGATGACGGAGCGGCCAGAGTAGTCGACACGCTTACCTAAAAGGTTCTGGCGGAGATATCCGTGTTTGCCTTTAAGGTAATCTGCGAGTGATTTGAGCGCGCGACGGCGACCGCCTAAGATCCCGAGGACGCCCGCGCCACGGCGCATTGAGTTGTCGAGAAGTGCATCCACCGCCTCCTGCAAAATTCGTTTTTCATTACGTAAAATGACTTCCGGCGCGTGAATGGCCTGGAGCCTTTTTAAACGATTATTACGGTTGATGACGCGACGGTAGAGGTCGTTTAAGTCGGATGATGCGTGGCGGCCTCCTTCGAGGGCGACCATGGGGCGAAGCGCCGGGGGCACCACTGGAAGCCTTGTAAGGAACATCCATTCGGGTCTGACACCTGCGCGCTGGAGGCTTTCAGCGAGCGCCAAGCGCCTGCGGAGTTTGTCGCGCCCTGTGGCTCCCGCTGTTCCATATTCTTCTTTCAAACGTTTGATGAACGTATCAATGTCGATTGACTTCAAGAGCGTGTAGAGTGCTTCTGCACCGATGGAGGCGCGGAACATGGCACCATATTTGACGGCGTACAAGTGATAGGATGCTTCATCGAAGACTGCACCTTCGCGAATGGATTCTATTTCCTTTTTCGCTTTCTGCGCTTTTTCCTTGAGTTCGGTCTTTACTTCGGCGTTCGCGGCAGATTTTGCTTTCGTCTGAAGCTCTTGTTCCAAATCCTTTAGAAGACGCGTGCGCTCCTGTTCATTCACCGATGTAACGATGTAGCCTGCAAAATAGACGACCTTCTCCACTTCTGCCGCAGAGAGGCCGAGGACGAGTGCGATTCGCGAAGGAATGCCGCGGAGGAACCAGATGTGAGCGACGGGAGTCGCAAGGTCGATGTGGCCCATGCGCTCGCGTCGCACGACTGCACGTGTTATCTCAACTCCACACTTCTCACAGACAATGCCGCGGAAGCGGATGCCGCGATACTTGCCACAGTAACATTCGTAGTCTTTCTCGGGACCGAATACGCGCTCGTCAAAAAGGCCGTTCTTCTCCGGACGCTGTGTCCTGTAGTTGATGGTCTCGGGTTTCGTTATCTCGCCCCAACTCCATTCCCCTATGCGATCGGGACTTGCGAGCCGCATCGCGATTGCTTCAAAATCTTGTGGGATGACGTCTTTTTTCTTCATGTTAGTTTTTCTTAACGAGCGTTAGTGAGTTTAGAAATAACTTAATTTCTGCCGCCTAGTTCTTTGCTGCTTTCGACGAAATCAATATCGATACCCAAGCCTCGCAAGTGGCGAACGAGTACGTTGAATGTGGCCGGCGTGTGCGACTCTTCAATGCGTTTCCCAGAAACGATGGCATCGAATGCTGCAGAGCGTCCGAGAATGTCGTCTGATTTGATGGTTAATATCTCGCGCAAACTATATGCGGCGCCGTACCCTAGGAATGCCCAGACTTCCATTTCTCCGACACGCTGGCCGCCTCCTTGCGCTTTTCCGCCCAGAGGCTGTTGAGTCGTCAAAGAGTATGGGCCGATGGAGCGCATGTGTATCTTGTCTTCCACCATGTGGTGGAGTTTCAGTATGTACATCATTCCGACAGAGACCGGCTGCGCGAACGCTTCGCCCGTACGGCCATCGAAAAGAGTGCGCTTCCCATTTTCAGCGACTCCTGCTTCTTTGAGTTCGTTACGTATTTCTTCTTCGCTAGCGCCTGAGAACGACGGCACGATTGCCTGATAGCCGAGCATTTCGGCGGCAAGACCTAAGTGGAGTTCGAGTATCTGTCCCAGGTTCATACGCGAAGGCACACCAAGGGGAGTCAGAATGAGATCTACCGGGTGACCTTCCTCATCGAATGGCATGTCCTCTTCGGGCAAGACACGCGAGATAACTCCTTTGTTGCCGTGACGGCCGGCGAGTTTGTCGCCGACGGATATGGTGCGCAATTGTGCTACTTCGACATGCACGCGCGAAATAACACCGCTCTCAAGCTGGTCGCCGTTCTCACGGGAAAATACTTTCACACCGACAACACGCCCGCGTTTGCCGCCTTCCATTCGGAGCGATGTGTCTTTAACGTCTTTCGCTTTTTCGCCGAATATCGCGTGCAAAAGCCGCTCTTCCGGTGTTAGTTGAGTTTCTCCTTTTGGCGTTACCTTTCCGACCAAGATATCTCCAGAACGCACTTCAGCGCCGATGCGAATGATGCCATCCTCGTCCAAGTTACGAAGCTTGAATTCGCTTACGTTTGGAATATCGTGGGTCGTTACTTCAGGCCCAAGCTTCGTGTCGCGGACGACACATACGAATTCCTCCATGTGAATAGAAGTGAAGCGGGCGTCTTTCGCGAGACGTTCCGAGATGACGATGGCGTCTTCGAAGTTGGCGCCGAACCACGGCAAGAAGGCGACACGGACGTTCTCACCTATTGCGAGTTGTCCACCGGCAGATGTCGAAGAATCCGCAAGAACTGCTCCTTTCTTCACGTTATCGCCGAGCGATACGGCTGGCCGTTGGTGAAAGGTCGTGAATCCGTTCGTGCGTGAATAATTCACCAGTGGGTATTCTTTCGTCTTACCTCCTGAATTCTTGACAGAAACTTTCTGTGCATCCACATAGACGACTTCGCCAGCCTCTTCTGCAAGCGCGAGGCGTCCGGAATCGCGTGCAGCTGCTGCTTCAACACCCGTTGCAACAAGCGGCGCCTCCGGCGTTACCAAAGGCACGGCCTGCTTTTGCATGTTCGAACCCATGAGCGCTCTGTTCGCATCATCGTGTTCGACGAAAGGAATCAAAGACGTCGCAACCGAGAATGGTTGATTAGGGGATACTTCCATAAAATCAACTGACTCACGTTTTACAAGAGTCGGCTTCCCTTCTTTGCGTACTCCGACTATCTTTTCGCTGATGCGGCCGCTGTCGTCACGCGGTACTGCGGCATGCGCGATTGCGTACTGCTCTTCTTCGAGTGCATTCAAATATACGATCTTGTCGGTAATGACGCCTTTCTCCACTTTTGCGTATGGCGTCTCCATGATGCCGAACTCGTTCGGGCGCGCGTAGAGCGACATGTGAAGCACGAGACCGATGTTCTTTCCTTCCGGCGTGTGAATAGGGCAGACGCGGCCGTAATGTGAAGAGTGCACATCGCGCACCTCAAGACCCGCTCGCTCGGACGTCAAGCCTCCACGACCCAACGTTGAGAGCGTACGCAGGTGTTCTATCTCGTCGAGAATATTGTACTGCTGCATAAGTTGCGACAACTGGTCGGTCGTGAAAAATTCACGCACCGCCGCCTGGAAGGGTCTGGGATTTACAAATTGGACGGGGAGTGTTGTCTCTGCATCCACCATCGCCATTCTGTCCTGGATATTGCGCTTCATGCGGGAAAGGCCGACACGCATTCGTTGTTCAAGAAGTTCTCCTACAAATCGGACGCGGCGGAAGCCGAGGTGGTCAATATCGTCAGCCATCGCACTGGGGTTCGCATTCAATTCAGCGATATGCGCCACGATGCGAATAACATCCTCAAGAGTAAGTGTGGATCGTACGAGGTCTTTTTCAGCGGTAGGAAGCCCGAAGCGACGGTTGAAATGGAAGCGCCCAACACGGGAGAAATCGTACCGCTCGGGAGAAAGGATAGCCTCTACGTGAGCACGTGCACTCTCGGGTGTTGCGATGTCTCCATCGCGAAGCCTTCGATATATTTCGGTATTAGCTTCTTCGGGTGTTTTCGCGTGGTCGTGGGTCAAGGTAGTCGACACTGCGTCATATGCAGCCGAAGAACCCTTTCCGCCGGAGGCGAATCCTTCTTTTCCTCCAGAGGAGGATCCTCCCTTGGAGGAGGGGGAAAACCGCCCGAGCATCTCTTTATCCGTCGCGAGTCCCAAAACACGCAAAAGGGAAGTTACTGGAAAACGGCGTTTGCGGTCTATTTTCACATAAATGCCTCCGTCGGGGTCAGACTCTATTTCAACCCACACGCCGCGGGCGGGGATTATCTTCGCTGCAAAATATCCTCTGCCTTTGTAGGGGACTGATTCGAAAAAGACGCCGTAAGAACGAGCGAGCTGAGGCACAATGATACGCTCAACACCATTTATGATGAATGTGCCGTGCGCAGTCATCCACGGGAAATCCGCCAAGAATATTTCTTGTTCTTTTTCAGAACCGGTCGTCTTATTCTTAAGACGAACGACCATGGAAAGAGGTGCTTCGTATGTGCGCATCGTGCGCTTTGCGTAGTGTTCGTCCCAGCGCAATTCGCCGAATGAGAATTTAACGAGCTTCAGCTCGAACTTCTTATTTGAGTGGTCGGAGATGGGAGAAAATTCCTTGAAAACGCGTTCGGCACCGCCTTCCACGAATTGGCGGAAAGAGGCGAGTTGGCTCTCGACGAGGTTCGGCAATTTCACGAGAGGCTCGCGAAATTTTCCGAAATATTTTTGCGGGCGCGTTTTAGTTTTTGCCATTGACGCAAATAAGGAACTCATGCGGCCCTTGTGGGGGCCGTATGTGTTTCGCTTATGTAATTTTTATATGTAAACGCATCTTTCGATGCTCCACCTGTTTTCCACAGGTTTCTTTGCTTTTAGCGCGTCCGCGACTCAATCAGCTTATGAGCAAATACCGCGGGATTTTATCATCCCCCGCTCCCCCGTCAAGCTTGACCCCTACACTAATCGTGGCATAATGTTTTTATTGTCTCCTCAACGTGCGGCAACGAAATCTTGCATATTGATAAAGTGCATTCTCCTTGGTAACTATGAACCTAAAAACATGTGGCAATAATGCCACGATTAGTGTCGGGGTTGACATCCTAACTCTTCGACTCTTTTTTCCATTTTTCGATCTCCGCATGATGACCCGACAGTAAGACTTTCGGTACTTTGTATTTTTTTCCCTGCCAAATAAATGTTTCGGGTCGTGTGTATACCTTTGAACTCGAGACGCGGGAGCGTTCGAGCGATTCCGCCTTGCCTAAAACATCCGGTACAAACCGAGAGACTGCATCAATGAATACCGCGGCAGGCAGTTCACCTCCAGTGAGCACGTATGGACCGATGGAAATTTTCTTCGCTTTCAATATTGAAGCAACGCGCTCATCAACACCTTCGTAGTGTCCGCAGATAAGTACGATATCTTTTTTCGCAGACTTGGAGATTTTCTGCGCCATCACTTCGTCTAATTGTATGCCGTCGGTCGAGAAGAAAAATATGCTCGCCTTCCGCCGGCTGGCGGATCTCCCGACTGCTTTGTTCACAGCTTTTAATATTGGTTCAGGACGAAGAACCATTCCCGGACCTCCTCCGTATGGTCT
>CAYIJQ010000009.1:0-1086 GCA_964363795.1 uncultured Candidatus Saccharibacteria bacterium | reverse complement strand
ATTATCGAGCTTTTCAAATACGGCTCGATAGATTCAGGAAACAGCGTAATGACGTGAAAGTGGATCATATCTTTTCGGCCCACTCCCCCCTATGACAAAGTGGCGGGCAGTGTGCGTTCGAGGAGACTTGCGGAGTGCGATGAGCGCGAGCAGGAGGGCGCCAAGAGCACGTGGCGACCCGTGCTCCGAGAATGCATACTGACCGACGCTGCGTCATTCACTCTTCAAGTCCTTGATGACGTCATCGACTGTCGTATCACGAACGTACGTTTCAGGTGGACCTCCTGTATTTGAACCGCGCTCGCTTCCTTCCGGCTCTTCTATTTTTAAATTCACGCGCGCGTCGTTCTTCATGCCGACAATGCGCAAGACGGTGCGGATAGCTTTCGCGGTCTGCCCGCTTCTCCCGATTATCTTCCCCATGTCGTCTTTATTGACAGAGAGCGTGAGTAAAACGCCCATTTCGTCAACGGTGCGATTAATGTTGACGTCGTCCGGATAGTCCACCAATGCCTTTACGACGTACTCAAGAAATTGCTGATCTCGTTCCATACTGAATAGTCTGTAGTTAGTAGTAAGTAGTTCGTAGTTGAATACGACTCCCGCAGTATATCAAACCTTTTCCTGCTTTGTCCGTCCGTAGCTTTACGCGGAGGAGGGTGCGGGAACTTCGGCGGGTGCGTCTGCTTTCGCTTCCTCTGCGGGAGCCTCAACTGCCGGAGCTTCTGCCGCAGGTGTTGTAGCCTCGGCTTTCGGTTCCTCTTTTACGGATTCTTTGTACGAAGGAAGGACGTTTATCTTTTTACCGGTGATGATGCCGAGAGATATCAGCATGTTGTGGACCGTCGCCGATGGTTTGGCGCCCACTGACATCCAGTACTTGATGCGCCCAGCATTCAAATTGCGCTCCTTTGTCTTCGGATTGTAGGTGCCGAGCTTCTCGACGAAGTTCCCTGTCTTGGGGCTTCGTGCATGTTCGGTAACGATAATGCGAAATGAGGGACTATTTATCCGCCCCGTCCGCTGCATTCGTATCTTCAACATATGAACGAGTACTGTATCAAAAAATTTGGAAACTTCAAGCCG